>JAPULJ010000079.1 GCA_027295145.1 Alphaproteobacteria bacterium
TACGCGCCTGGCTCCATCACCTTCATCAATCTGTCGCGGACGCTCCCCAGGTGCCGGCGCATGGCCGACTCGGCGCGTGCCGGATCGCGCTCGATGATGGCGCTGAAGATATCATCGTGTTCCGAGAAGCTGTGGTGATCGAGCTTTCTTGCCAGCGGCACCTCGCGCGGCCGCGTCCAAACCACGGAGCGCTTGACCGCGTTGAGGGTGTCGAACAGCGCCATCAAGCAGGTGTTGTGGGCGGCCGCCGCGATCGTCCGGTGCAGGTTGATGTCCCAGATCTCGTAGATGCGCCAGTCGGTGGCCGACTTGGTCTTGCGGATGCAATGCTCGAGTTCGCGAATATCGGCGTTGGTGGCATGGCTCGCCGCCAGCCGAGTCAGGCCGGGCTCGATCAGAAGCCGGGCCTCCATCAGTTCGCGCGGGGTGGTGTGGCTGCTGACATAGTCTATGTCGCTGGCACTTTCGAGCGGTCGCGAGCCGATGAAGGTGCCGCGTCCCACATGGCGCCATATTTGCCCCGCGGCCTCCAGTTCGGCGAGCGCTCTCCGAAGCAGGCTGCGCGAAACGCCGAGTTGGCGCGACAGCGTGCGTTCCGGCGGCAGGCGGCTGTTGAGTTCCAGATTGCTGTCGGCGAGATAGGCCCTGAGTCGCGCCGCGGCGTCGTGGTTTCTCGTTCGGGTTTCAGGTTCGATCTCGATAGTCATTGGTTGCGCCAATGTCCACATTGGTTGCGTATCCAAACCTTCTAATCTATATGAATTGTCTTGTAAACGTTGACTTTGAGTCTGGATTACAGATACCATTCGCAAATTGGTTCGAGATGCGGACCTTCGCGTCAATGACCGAGGCCGCTATCTCTATAACGTGCAACCGCATGAGGGAGGAGAAACATGAAAAAGCTGCTACGGAATATCACGGCGCTTCTCGCCGCGGTCTTGCTTATTGGTGGATTGTCGGTTTCCGGCGCCCAGGCGGACAAAATTCGGATTGCACTGGCCGAAACGCCATCGGACGAGGTTGCGGCCTTCTTTGTGGCACTGGACCGTGCCAAGGCAATGGGGCTTGACTATGAGTGGACCGCGTTCTCAGACGAGGAACTCGCCATTCAGGCGATTCTGAGCGGTCAGATGGATATCGGGTTCGGCACCCCCTACGCAGCGATGCAGAGAGCCAAGGCTCCGATCCGTATCATCTTTCAGCTATCCAAGCTGAAATTCTTTCCGATCACATCGAAGAAGTATAGCAAGCTTGAAGACCTCGATGGAGAGCCGATCTTGCTCCACTCTCGTGGCGGCGGCACCGATTCAATCGCCAACGTGATTGAGGAAAAGCTCGGGATCAAATTCGGAAAACGGTCATATGTTCCCGGATCTGCCAACCGGATCGTTGCCCTGATCGCAGGACAGACCGACGCGACGATCGTCGATCTTTCGAACAAGAACAAACTGGTCAAACAGCAAGGCGACAAGTTCAACGTACTGCCGATGTTCGAGGTCGATGCCAGCGACGAGGCCCTGTTTGCCAACCTCGACTGGATCAAGGCCAACGAAAAAGACGTAGGCATCTTCGTCACGGCGCTTCTTAGCGTTTATCGCGATATGGCCAAGGATCCGACGATCATCCGTAGGGAGACCGATCCGGACGGCCCGATCGGCCAGCTTCCGAAAGAAATCCTCGACAGCCTCGATGGTTTCTACGCGGAAGCGGTCGAAGGCGGGCTTTACGATCCGAATGGTGGCGGTCGCAAGGCGGCCAAGGCGGACTTAAAGTGGTATTCCGCCGCAGGCCAGCTTACCGGCGATCCCGCGGCGCTGAAAATCGAAGATTTTTGGTATTTCAAGCCCTTGGACGCCGCACAGTAAGTCGGACACGGCAGTTGCTGGCCAGCAAGAAGCGGGTCGGCAACTGCCTCCTCTTTCACCGAATCAGAAACAATGATCTATGCGCAACCGTCCTCTATTCCTGAAGCTCCTCTCTGCCGTGATCGTGTTCGGCGCTTGGGAAATAGCGGGCCGCATTCCGGTTAGCTACGCCTTTCCAACCTTTCTGGAATCCATGTCGGCGTTGGCGGCGCTCACTTTGGACGGCACCATATTCACTGCTTATGCCGAGACGTTGAAACCGCTCGTGGTCGGCATCATCATTTCCGCGGTTCTGGGGATCGGTATAGGGCTTTGGACCGGTTTGAGCTCCAAGTTTGACTGGCTTTTTTCGCCGATCTTCGTGGTGATGCAGGCGGCTCCCTTGGCCGCGCTGATTCCGCTTCTTATCATGGTCTATGGCATTGGTCTGACGTCCAAGGTCCTTGTTGTCTGCATTATGGCCCTGCCTGTCATCGTTCTGAACACAAGCGGTGCGGTTCGGAACACCCCCTACACACTCAAAGAGTTGGGGCGTGCCTTTCTTGGGACCGAGCGTGACATCATGCTGAAAATTATCATTCCGGCAGCATCGCCCATCATTTTTGCGGGGCTGCGGCTGGGCATTTCGGCCGGATTCATTGGGGCCATTCTGGCAGAACTGAAAATCACGCCCACGGGCGTCGGCGACATCATCACCTACAGCCGCTCAATCGCGGACTACCCAAGCATGTATGCCGCCATCTTCTCGATCATCGTGCTGGCCGTTCTCTTTTTGAACTTGCTCGAGAAAGTCGAGCGCCTTCTATTCAAAGGAAACTACCTTGGCTATGTCTCAGACTAGGGCCGCAGTTATGCGACACGACGAGCACGACGTGGAATATGCTGTAACGGTCCGTGATGTCTCGAAAAACTACGGCGATGTCGAGGCCCTGAAGAATTTGTCGCTGGACTTTCCGCGCGGTCAGCTCACGTCCGTGCTCGGCCCTTCGGGATGTGGAAAAACGACGCTACTGAAGATTATTGCCGGCCTTCTGCCGCCGACTTCCGGTGAGGTCGAAGTGAACGGCAAGACCGTGACCGGACCGGGTCCCGACCGTGCCTTCGTCTTTCAAGATTTTGCGCTGCTGCCCTGGGCAAGTGTCATCCGCAATGTTGCTTTCGGTCTGGAGCTGCGCGGCGTCGCCAAGTCGGAGCGGGAAAGCATCGCGCACAAGTACATCCGGAATGTGGGGCTGGGCGGATTCGAAAACAGTTTTCCGCACGAATTGTCGGGCGGTATGCGTCAGAGGGTGGGTCTGGCTCGAGCGCTGTCGGTCGATGCGCAGGTTCTGTTGATGGACGAGCCGTTTTCGGCGGTCGACGAACAAACCCGGCGCAAGTTTCAGGAAGACCTGCTCTCGCTTGTTCAGAACGAAAGCAAGACGTTCATTTTCGTGACCCATTCGATCGAAGAAGCCGTATATGTTTCGGACCAGATCGCGATCTTGCTGCCCCGGCCCAGCCGCGTGTCCGAAATCATCAGGCCGGCCGGATTCCGAAACAAGGGCACGGACACGATCCGCCGCGATCCGGAATATC
>JAPULJ010000790.1 GCA_027295145.1 Alphaproteobacteria bacterium
GCCGCGTCGTCGTCGAGCGGCGCGTAGCGTTTGAGGAAGCCCGCCGTCGAGAGCTTCCGCTCGCCGGCCTCGACCTCCTTGTCGTGGTAGCGGAACGAGAGGTTGAAGCTGACATGGCGGATGCCGAAACCGTCGGAGGCGACGCCGAGCACACGGGCGATCTCGACCGTGCCACGCGGCGTGACGTGGCGGAACCGGGCGCCGGCGTGCAGCGCCGCGGCATCGGCCGCGCGGCTTCGTCCGCCCGGCCACAGCAATCTGCTGAGGAGGGAATTCGTCGTCATTGCCCCGTTTTTTCCGTGGTCGCCCCTGACCAGGTTTCGCGTTCGTTGAGTCGCATGGTAAGGACCCAATTGAGGCTATTTGACGGCACCGGTATCACGCATCGGGGTTGAGGGATATTGTATCCGAATTCGGTGCGTTTCGTCCCTGATCCTTGTATTCTGTTTTCCGACATCTGAACAGGGCCCGTAGCTCAACTGGTTAGAGCCGGCCGCTCATAACGGTCTGGTTGCAGGTTCAAGTCCTGCCGGGCCCACCACTCTTCCCCGCGTTTTCCGGCCACCAATCCGCGGACGGAGACGAATGGCGGAGTTCCGCCGCAATGGGGCGGTATTTGCCGGTGGTTTGCTGCCCGGAGACGGTCTCCGGAGACCCAATGGGCCGAAATTGCCAAATCGTCTCTGTTCGGCGTTTCGTGCCACCAAACCATCGGTCGGAATGGCGAATTTTCAGCCAAGGTTTTGTTTCAATTCGCGGCAAGGTCCGTTTTCCTTGTCGAACCGGCCTGCAGGTACCGACGGAGCGCTTGACCCCAATCCCGGAATTAGAGAACAAATTTGGCAGGCACGAGGACATACCGGAAGAACCGTCCCGTTAGACCAAAACGACCGCCGGTTTGGGTGTTCCGGGAAACAAGCCGTGCTTGGCGAGAAATTCGATCATGAATCGATTAAATACCCAGGGCTGCTCGATTTGACAGGCGTGGCCGGCTCCCGGCAAGGTCCTCAATTCGCAATCGGGAATTCGCTCTTGGAGCGCGAAGGCGCTCTGATGGGCACCGTCCTCGCTCCCGGTCAGGATCACGGTCGGACAAGCGACGCGCTCATGATGGTCGTCCGGGTCGGGCTTCTGGAGCGCCCTGAACTGGTGAAGGATCGTCTCCAAGTCGGCGAAATCGTTGCGTTCGGTGAAAAGGTTGGCAAAGAAATGCGCCAGCGGCGTGGTACGAAATGCTGGGCTAAAATCCTCGAACGTGTACGCCCAGCGATAGTCTATGCCGTTGGCGGTGTAAGCGTCGATCCGCCGTTTTGCGAATTCCTTGCCGGGGGAGTAGCCGGTGCCGCACAATACGAGTGCCGCCGTCTTGTCCGGGCGGTGATGGTGCATGTAGGGAGCAATCGCCGATCCGGTCGAACAGCCGACCAGGATCGTGGTCTCGCCGGGCAGGGCATCGTCTATCGCTTCCCAGCAGGCCTCGGCCATGTCTTCCATGGTCAGGTCCGCGTCGGCCTTGGGCGAACGGCCGTATCCCGGGATGTCGATGGTGATGCACCGGTACCAGGTCGACAAATGCGCCATCTGAAAAATCCAGCACGACTGGTCCATCGGGTTTGGATGGATAAACGTGATCACCGGCCCGGTACGTCCCATCCGTTCATAGTAAAGCGGTCCATGAATGTTGTTCGCCACGATAATCGTTCTCCCCTATATTTTCTTTGGTCCCCAGCGACTGATCCAGATTTCGTGTTAGTCGATTAATTATTGAACTGTCAAGGTCGGCAAAAACCAGTCTATCCGGGCGGTGTAAAGCTAGGCCACATGTGAGGACGCCGCTCTGGTATTACGCTCGGAAAAACCGAGACCACGTACCTGTCAATTCAAAGTGCATCGATTGGAAAACGCCATCGATGAGGTATTGGGCTGCGAGCGTTCACGAAGGGATCCAAGACAACAGCCATCTTACATCATGACCACGGAAAAGGTGTGCAAACTGATCGGGAAAATATTCAACGCCCGCCGATTAAACCTCCAACGATTCGAGGCCAGCCCTGCTTCCATTGACATGGTCGGCGTCATGTGTCTACGGTTTGGATTCAAAATAAAAAAAGCAAATAGAGTTGTATAGGCCGAGGACTATCAAACAACTCAGGGAGGCTTAAAATGCCGACAACAAATCACACAAAATTGCCCTCTTTGCGTTCCGCCAACCGACAGACTCGGAGCGCTGAAGCGGCCGGGATTTTGGCCGCATACGCGCCGCGGCGCAGAACATTCCTGCAAATAATGCTTTCTGGCGCAAGCATCTTGGCCTGGCCCGGAACAATCGCCTATGCACAAACCAAGGAGACGGTTCTCCGCATTGCGATGACCTTGTCCGACATCCCGGTGACCAGGGGGCAGTCAGACGGCGGGGCAGAGGGAAGCCGCTTCATCAACCGATCCATTTACGACGCTCTGTTGACGTGGGATCTGTCCCGTACCGATCGCCCCTCGGGGCTCAAACCGAACCTGGCGGTAAGCTGGTCGGTCGACCCTGCTAACCAGAATATCTGGACGTTCAAATTACGCCGCGGCGTGAAATACCACGACGGCAGTACCTTCACGGCGCAAGACGCGGTGTGGAACTTCGACAAGCTGTTGAAGCGGGATGCGCCGCAGTACGACCCGCTTCAGGTCAGGAACGGGGCCAACTGGCTTGCCCAGGTGAAGAGCTACCGAGCGGTTGACGACTACACCTTCGAGATCACGACGAAGAAGCCGACCGGTACGATGCTTTACGCGATGACCAATATTTTTTATTCCAGCCCGCGGCAGTGGGAAAAGCTCGGCCGGGATTGGAACAAATTCGCGTTTCAGCCGTCCGGTACCGGGCCGTGGAAGCTGGTTAAGCTGGTTCCGCGCAATCGCGCCGAGCTGGTGCGCAATCCAGATCACTGGAACAAGGACCAAATTCCACAGCACGACCGAATGATTTTGCGGCCCATGCCCGACGCCAATACGCGCGTTGCGGCACTGCTTTCGGGCCAGGTGGATATCGTGGAAGCGGTGCCGCCGGATCTGGTGCCGAAGCTCAAATCGTCCGGCATGCAGGTAGTCACCAACGTGTACCCGCATATTTGGCCGTACATGATCAGCCACTTGCCGAGTTCAGTGTTCAGCGATATCCGGGTCCGGAAGGCGGCCAACCTGGCGATCGATCGCGACAGCCTGGTGAAGCTGTTAGGTGGTTTGGCGGTGCCGGCAAAAGGCATGGTGACACCGGACCATCCGTGGTTTGGCAAGCCGACCTTCGACATCAAATACGACCCGGACGCGGCGCGCAAATTGATGGCCGAAGCGGGTTACGGACCGAACAATCCGGCCAAGATAAAGTTCGCCATCACTTCCGCCGGGTCGGGCCAGATGCAGCCCCTGCCGATGAACGAGTTTCTCCAGGAGAACTTCCACGCCGTCGGTTTCGAGGTCTCGCTGGAGACTGTGGATTGGGAAGCGCTGCGCTCGAAAAGGTTTGCCGGCGCAATGGGTAAAATAAACAAGGGGATAGACGGGATCAATTACAGTTGGTCGATTCAGTATCCGATCTTCGGTCTGATCGGTCAGACGTTTCACACCCCGAACCGTGTGAAGGGTTACAACTGGGGGGATTTCAACGACCCCAAGGCGGACGCGCTTGCGGCGAAGGCTATGGCGACGTTCGACATCGAAAAGCAGAACCAGGCGCTTGGAGACCTGCATTCATATCTCGTCGACCAGGCAATGTGGATCTGGGTCGTGCACGACATGAATCCGCGAGGTCTGTCGAGCCGCGTCAAGGGCTTCGTGCAGGCACAGAGCTGGTTCCAGGATTATACCCGGGTCCGGATCGAATAAGCCGGCGTTGCCGCGGCGGAAGCGCAACCCATGCTCTGGTATAGTCTGCGGCGTATTGCGTATATTCTGCCGATCCTGCTTGGCGTATCGATAGTCTGCTTTTCCCTGGTGCATCTGGCGCCCGGCGATCCCATGACCGCCGTGATGCCGGAATTCGCCTCGGAGGAACTTATCGCGCACATCAAGCAATCGTACGGCTTCGATCAGCCGCTGCCGGTTCAGTATTTTCGTTGGCTCGGCACTGTGCTGACCGGAGACCTGGGAACGTCGACGATGCAGAACCGGCCGGTTTTGGGCGAATTGCTCCCTGCCCTATGGAATACTGCCCAACTCGCAATTGCAGCCATGGCAATAAGCCTCTTGTCGGGAATTGGCCTCGGTGTGTTGGCGGCCTATACCCGCCGCCTCGCTACCGACAGAGCGATCACCGCCACAGCAATCGTGGGCGTCTCCGTACCGCACTACTGGGTCGGGATGGTCCTGGTCGCCATTTTCGCGGTCACGCTCGGTCTTCTTCCGGCGATGGGGATGTCGAACTCAAACCCCGGCAGTTTTGGCCTGGACGATCTCCGTTACATGGTGTTGCCGGCCGTGACACTCGCGCTGATACCGACCGGCATCATCGCACGGAGCGTACGCGCAACAGTGATGGACGTTCGCAGACAGGAGTTTATCCAGACACTGTATTCCAATGGCCTGCCGGGGCGGCGTATTTTTCTGCATGTGGTGAAAAATGCGTCGCCATCCATCCTTGCGATCATGGGCATACAGATCGCGCATTTAATCGGGGGCTCGATCCTGGTGGAAACGGTATTTGGATGGCCCGGAACCGGCTACCTGCTGAATACCGCAATCGCGACCCGTGATTTGCCATTGCTCCAGGGTACAATTCTTGTTCTGGCGGTTTTTTTCGTGCTGATGAACTTCCTGGTAGATCTCGCGCAGCCGTTCCTCGATCCCAGAATCAAGAGGCAGTGAGCGGATGAGCAGCCCGGCAGCCAGTTCCGAACGGCCACCGCCCGAGGCCATCGACCGACGGGAGCGAATCCAGCTCACCTATTGGCAGGGTGTGGGCCGCCGGCTTACGCGAGATCCAATCTCAATGGTGTGCGCCGGCATTTTGATGCTGATGGTAGGGGCGGCGATTTTTGCGCCCTGGATCGCGCCAATGGACCCTTACAAGATCAGTATCCTCAATCGTTTGCAGCCAATAGGGACAGCCGGGCATTTCCTTGGCACCGACGAGCTCGGGCGGGACATGCTGAGCCGGTTGATCTATGGCGGTCGGGTTTCGCTGACAATGGGACTTCTGCCGATAATGGTTGCCACTTTGATCGGCAGCACCCTCGGAATCATCGCGGGATATTTTGGCGGCAAGATAAACATGGTGATCATGCGGATCACCGATGTTTTCTTCGCATTTCCGTCGGTGCTGCTGGCCGTCGGTATTGCCGGCGCCCTTGGCGCAGGGCCGGCAAACGTTCTGCTCTCTCTCTCGCTGGTTTTTATACCGCCGATTACGAGGGTCGCGGAATCCGCCACCACACAAATTCGCAACCAGGATTTTGTCGAAGCGGCACGCGCTACCGGCGCATCGGCACCGCGTATTATCGTCGGTCATGTTCTGACCAACGTAACCAGCCTGATTCTCACCTATGCATCCAGCCTGATCGGCGTTTCCATCGTCCTTGCGGCCGGACTGTCCTTCCT
>JAPULJ010000791.1 GCA_027295145.1 Alphaproteobacteria bacterium
GATCGGGCTGGCCCCTGCGCCGGCCCGATTCTTTCCAATCCATTATTGCCTTTGCACTTGCCTTCGCGTTGAGCCCGCGCGACTTTCACCGTGGGCGAGGCGGCGAATGTTCGATGTCGGGGGTGGGGCAAATGAAGTTCGGAATTGGGCAATCGGTACGTCGTGAAGAAGATCGGCGCCTGCTTCTCGGGGGCGGGCGCTACACCGACGATATCAATCTCACTGACCAATCTTACGCCTATATCCTGCGCTCGCCCGTCGCCCATGCACGCATTGCACGGCTCGACACCGGCGCAGCAATGGATGCGCCCGGCGTTCTTGCGATTCTGACCAGTGCCGAGCTCACTGCCGACGGGATCGGCGCGATCCCCTGCCTCGCCAGCCAAATCCTGCCGCTCAAACGCGCGGATGGGAGCGACATATATGTCCCACCTCACCCGCCGCTGGCCGGCGATATCGTGCGCACCATCGGCGACGGCGTCGTCATGGTCGTCGCCGAGACGCAACACCAGGCGCGCGATGCCGGCGAACTTATCGAAATCGATTATGAAGATCTGCCGGCCGTCGTCAGCGTGACCGAGGCCGCCGGCAAAGACGGTCCGTCAGTGTGGCCTGATTGCCCGGACAATGTCTCGTTTGTATTCGCTGCCGGCGACACCGAGGCGGTCGATGCCGGTTTCGCCAAAGCCGATCACGTAACCCGCCTTGACTACGCGATCACCCGACTGGCGGCCGCACCGATGGAACCGCGCGCCGCGCTAGGCCACTACGACCGTTTCGAAGAACGCTATACACTATATTCCGGCTTGCAGAATCCGCACGATATACAGCGTTTCATTGCGGAAGACGTGCTCAAAATTCCGCAAACCCGCTTGCGCGTGGTGAGCCCCGATATGGGCGGTGCGTTCGGCGTTCGGGGCACCATCCATCCTGAACTACCTTTGGTTTTGTGGGCTTCGCGACGGGTCGGTCGGCCCGTCAAATGGGTCGAGGACCGGAGCGAAGCCTTCCTGTCCGACGAACACGCCCGCGACAGTACATGGACAGTCGAGCTGGCCCTCGACAAGCAAGGCACATTTCTGGCGCTGCGCGCCCGCACGCTGGCCGCCATGGGAGCCTATCTATCGTTCTTCGGACCCTTCCCGGCGGTTGCGAATATCGGTGGCCTGGCAGGTGTTTACCGCACGCCGGCGGTAAGCATCGAGGTCGCCGGCCTGTTCACGAACACACCCCCGGTAGCGCCCTATCGGGGCGCAGGGCGGCCGGAAGCCACCTACGCGATCGAGCGCGCCATCGACAAGGCAGCGCGCGAAATGGGGATCGACAGGATCGCGCTCCGCCGGCGCAACATGATCGCGCCGGAACAAATGCCATTCCAGACCGGGCTGACCTTTACGTACGATTGCGGCGCGTTCGAACGCAATATGAATGCGGCTCTCGATGTTGCCGACTATGCGGGGTTCGACAAACGCCGCGAGGAGGCACGAACACGCGGCCGGCTTCGCGGCATCGGCATCGCCAACGCGATTGAGCAATCGGCCGGCGGTTTCGAGGAATACGCTCAGATGAAATTTGATTCCGGCGGGAACGCAACCCTCTACGTCGGCACCCACAATCACGGGCAGGGGCACGAGACCGTGTTCAAGCAACTCATCGCCGACCGGTTGGGGCTCGATTTCGCGAGCATCCGGATCGTCCAGGGCGACACCGACCTGGTCGCATTCGGTCATGGCACGTTCGGTTCGCGTTCTTCGGGATTGGGCGGCGCCGCCATCGGTGCGGTGAGCGACAAGATCGTCGAGAAATGCATGGCCATCGCCTCCCATAAACTTGAAGCGGCTTCTGCCGACATTGAATTTGTCAACGGTGAGTTCCGCATCACCGGAACCGACCGCGCGATCGCCTTCAAGGAGGTCGCCCGCGCCGCCTTCGTGCGCGCTAACCTGCCACCCGGCATCGAGCCGGGGCTGATGGCCGATAGCGTATTCGTGCCGCCGGCGCCAACATTCCCAAACGGCTGCCACGTCGCCGAAGTCGAGATCGATCCGCAGACCGGTATCACGACAATCGAACGCTACTCGGTGGTAGACGATGTCGGCACAGTGATGAACCCAATGCTTCTCAAGGGTCAGATCCAGGGCGGAGTCGTCCAGGGCATTGGCCAGGTGATGATGGAGGAAGTGGTCTTCGAGCCCGAAAGCGGACAGCTTCTTTCGGGCAGCTTCTTGGACTACTGCATGCCGCGCGCCGACGATCTGCCCCCCATTGAGGTCAACTCAAACCCGGTTCCGACAAAGATCAATCCCCTTGGCATCAAGGGCGCCGGTGAGGCCGGTTGCGTCGGCGCCCTACCCTGCTTGATGAATGCCGTCCTCGACGCTCTCGAGCCGCTGGGGATCCACGAACTCGCCATGCCGGCAACGCCCGAGCGCGTGTGGCGGGCGATCAGGGACGCAAAGCACTGAACGCGGATCATGCAAAGCCATGCCAGATCAAGTTCAAGCCGATCAGAAACAGAACACCGATCAGGTATCGCTCGAAGGATTCCTGCTGCACGAAGCGCCGCAGTTTGGTGCCGATCGCGACCCCGGCCAACACGATTATGGCGGCGATTGATGACGCGATCAGAACTTTCTCGCTTAACACGCCATGCCAGGCGAGGCTGCCATAGAGCGGCACGCCGCCGACAATGAAGAACAGTGTAACAGCCGCAACAAACGTGTCCTTTTCCAGCCGCAGGGCGATCATATAGGCCATCACCGGCGGTCCGAAAAAGTTCGAAATTCCACCCATCAAGCCAGCTACCGCGCCGATGCCCGGATTGAGCCAGCGCTCTGCGCGTTTGGATATCTCCACCTTGATCGGAAATAGCTGCATCGCGCAGAAGCCGACAACGGCGAGTCCAAGCAGGAGCGAGGCCGTAGCCGCGTCGATCTGCACGAACAGCTGGGCGCTGAGCAGCGTAAATCCGGCCAATGTCAGAATCATCGGCCAGAACCGACGCACGGTGTCACGGAATCTATTGCCTCGAAACACGAGCCAGGCGTTCGAAGAAAGTACGGGCACTGTCATCATTGCGACCGCGACCTTGGGGTCCATGGCCGAAGCGAGCACCGGCACGGCCACCAGCGGCAGTCCCAAACCGATGACCCCCTTTACCGCCCCCCCGGCGAAAAACGCCGCTGCTCCGAGGGCGAGTGTGGCCAATCCCAACTGCGAAAAATCCAATTTGCCCGAGGTCCTTTTTATTCGGAAACGGCGCTTCCTGGCGGTCCGCCCCTATAACATGCATCGATGCAGGGTAAATAGAACGTGCGGGATTTGTGTTCGCCGCAAGCCTCCAACCAGTGCGCATTTGCCACAATATTGAATGGTTTCCAATGGTGGCACACGCCACCCATCCATGCCAAAGTGCATCGACTTTTCAGCGGCTTCAACAGAGGTGAAAGAATACCATGGGGCGTGTGAGCGAGGGTGCGGTTGCACGCAGACGCGTGTTCGCCGCAACCCAACTGGAAATTCCCGAAGGCGCCGTAAAGGGTCGGATTGTCTGGGATTATGCAATCGGTATTGGCGGCATCCACCTGCTCGCACTTTTAGCCTTCGTGCCGTGGTTCTTCAGCTGGACAGGGGTCGGGGTCGCCATCGTCGGCGTCTTCTTCTTTGGCCAAGGTGTCAATTTCGGTTATCACCGATTGTTGACCCACCGCGCGCTGAAAGTGCCGAAATGGCTCGAATTCACGCTCGTCATTATCGCCCTGTGCTGTCTTCAGGACACCCCGATCAAGTGGGTGACCCACCACCGGGTCCATCACCGTTTTTCGGACAAGCGCGGCGATCCTCACAGCCCCTTCGTGAACTTTTTCTGGGGTCATATGGGCTGGCTGTTTCGTGAGAACCGCTCGATCCGCAGCGCCGCCGCATTCAATGAATACGCCAAGGAATTGATGGGTAACCGCTTCTACCGACTACTTGAGCGGCACATGTGGCTGTGGAACGGGGTCTATGTGCTTCACGCCGTGCTGTTCTACCTAGCCGGTTTCGCCATCGGCTGGGCGGCTTCGGGTAGCAACGAAGCGGGCGTGCAATTCGGGCTCAGCCTTTTGGTCTGGGGGGTGTTCGCTCGCACGGTTCTGGTCTGGCACATCACCTGGTCGGTGAATTCTCTTTCCCACCGGTTCGGCTATCAGAGCCACTATACCCGCGAGGGCAGCACCAATAACTGGCTGGTCGGATTATTCGCGGCCGGCGAGGGTTGGCACAACAACCATCACTGGGACGAGGTCAGCGCCCGCCACGGCCACCGCTGGTGGGAGCTCGATCTCACCTGGGCCATCATCTGGACGCTGGAAAAGCTGGGCCTCGCAACTGAGGTCGCGCGGCCACGCCGACGTCAAAATCGAAATTAAGCAAATGTCGCCAGTTAACCGACCTGAAACCAAGGCTGTTGCACGCTCCGACGGACCGTACTATCTAACCGCCACAACATATCCTGATCCGGCGTAGCTCAGTGGTAGAGCAAGCGGCTGTTAACCGCTAGGTCGTAGGTTCGAGTCCTACCGCCGGAGCCAATTTAATCAAAGGCTTAGCTCAAAATGAGCTAGGCCCTTTGATTGTCACGTCAGCAATACGTCAGCAATCGAGGCGGGTTTCGGCCGATGTGCGGCTGCCCTCATTCCTGAAGAAGTTTGCCGATCGAACTGCCCACAAAGGGCGGTGCGAGGTTCAGTCTTCGTCGCTCGTGGGAAGCCCCGTCCAAAGCTTCAATCTGTTCAGTGCTCGCGCAATCGCAGCTTTAAATAGCCACCCTTCCAATCGATTTCTTCACTGCCAACTACGCTCGCTCCACTGTATTGTGCTCGAATGAGCGTCGAAATGATTTTCCCACTGGCCACGGACCTCAATTGTGACCGATCGAGTTAATTGGCCCATCTGGGGCACGCCCGCCAGCCGATGGCGCGCTCACCGGACCGGCGGGCCGGCCCCCATTGGGCGAACCCCCGGGGGGCTTGCCTCTGATAGGGGTCCCAGCCC
>JAPULJ010000792.1 GCA_027295145.1 Alphaproteobacteria bacterium
TTCGCGGCTTCCTTGATCGCGGCCTTCTCGACCTCGGCGCGAACCAGTGCGCGCATCGGCGTGATCCAGCCACTGACCATGTTCCACTTCTTGCCGTCCCACTGCTGGATGCGCAGCAGGCCGTTGCCTTCGTGGTTGGCGCAGGACACGCGGAACGGTCGGGTGAAGCCCTCGAGGCCGAGCTGCTTCAGACGCACCGCAGTCAGCCTGAAGTTCTCCAAACCCTCGCGGACGTGAGTGCCGGTCGGGTTCTTGCCGTACTTCTTGATGGCGTAGCGGACAGCTTCGGTGTGTAGCATGGCATTGAACATGCCGCGGTTGTACAGCACTTCGCCGAAGTTGTTCTTCTTCGCCTTGGTCACGTTGCCGTTATAGACGTACTTCAGGATGTCGAGATGGATCTGGAAATCGGTGCCGGTCCCGTGGAACGTCGCCGAACGATAACCGATCGCCGCCTTGCCGTTGGGAACCACATCGGCTTCCGAACCCGACCACCAGACGCCAATGAATTTGTTGACCGGGAAGCCAACTTCACTGGCCCGCTGAATTGCGGTGGGGTTCATCGCGCCCCAACCCCACATGATCATCCAGTCTTCACGCGCCCGGACGATCTTGCGCCATTGAGAACGCTGGTCCTGCATCGACTTGCCGGGCACCGAGTAGGTGTTGAGCCGGTAGCCGAACTTCTTGCCCAGGCCCTTGAAAGTCGAGATCGGCTCGCGGCCATAGCTCGACTCCAGATAGATGAAGCCGATCTTCTGGCCCTTGAGCTTGCCCATGCCGCCCAACTCGCTGCCAATATACTTGATGATACCGGTGGCTTGGCTCCAATAGGTCATTGGGAAGTTGAAGACCCACGGGAAATAGCGGCCGTCGGCCGCGGCGCTCATGCCGTACCCCGCCGACAGGATCGGAATCTTGTCGATCGGCGCCTTGGGTATGAGCTTGTAGGTAACGCCCGTCGAGAACGGCGCGATGACCATCGGCTTCTTGCCCTTCAGGCGTTCGTAGCATTCGACGCCCTTGGCGGTGTTGTAGCCGAACTCGCATTCCTCGAAGGCGATCTTGACGCCCTCGATACCGCCGTCACGGGCGTTCAGAACCCTGTACCAGTCGCGAAAACCATTCGCGATCGGCGTGCCGTTTGGTGCGTAGGGGCCCGTCCGATAAGTAAACATCGGAAAGAACACATCCGCCGACGCCGGGGTTACCGCCATCGGGGCGGTAATCACCGCGCCCGCGAGCAGGCCCAGAGCGATTTTTTGTAGTTTCATTAAACTCCTCCCTGTTGCAGTTGGCGCAGTCTCATCACTGCCCCAACGAGATCGCTCGACTTTACACACAGACGCAAAGTCAAGCAATTGAATCTCCCCGTCACCGATCGACCGCCATTTTCCGGCCGTTCTAATGCGGGAAGGGCCATAGACGCAGCTTTTCCTTGGCCAACTGCCAAAGCCTCGCCAATCCGTTTGGCTCGACGATCAGGAAAAATACGATCGCCGCTCCGGTTACCATGAGCTGGATATGTTGGGCGACGTACGAGGGAACATTCACGCCGATCGCCCCGGGCACGTTGACGACGACCACCGGGAGCAGGGTGATGAAAGCCGCCCCCATGATCGATCCCATCACCGAGCCGAGGCCGCCGATGACGACCATGAACAGCACGGGAAATGATATCAGCAATAATTCAAAACCCTCGGCTTCCGCGTTCTCTAGGACATAGAAGGCATACAGCGCACCGGCCACGCCGACGATGTACGAACTCACGGCGAAGGCCAGAAGCTTGGTGCGCAGGGGCCGGATGCCGATGAGTTCGGCGGCGATGTCGAAGTCGCGGATGGCCATCCACGAACGCCCGATGCGGCCGCGCACCAGATTCTTGACGACCACACAGAACACCACGAGGAAGGTGAGCGCGATAATATACTTGATCTCCGGCGCCGACCCCGGCCCCATTATCCTGAGGCCGAACAGCGTGCTCGTCGGCGCCGCGATGGTCGCCGAGGATGAATAGTCGGTGAACCAACCCACGGTCTGGAAAAGCCATTCGAGGAAGAACTGGGCCGCCAGCGTCGCCACCGCCAGGTAGAAGCCCTTGATGCGCAGGCTGGGCATACCGAAGATCACCCCCACGCCGGCGGCGAAGAGCCCCGAGATCAGGATGATGAAGATGATGTTCACGTCGGGGAAAAAGCCCGCCAGCTTGTAGCACGAATAGGCGCCCACGGCCATGAATCCGCCGGTGCCGAGCGAGATTTGTCCGGTGTAGCCGGTCAGCACGTTCAAGCCGAGCGCCGCTATCGAGAAGATGATGACCGGCAGCAGGATCACCTCGTACCAGTACGAGGTGGCGATGAAAGGCACCACCAGGTAGGCGAACAGGATCGCGGCAATGATGAAGATCCTGTCCTGCAGGATCGGGAAGATCGCCTGGTCGGCGCGGTAGGTCGTCTTGTATTGCCCGGCCTCGCGGTAAAGCATCGCCCTAGACCCTTTCGATGATTTTTTCGCCGAACAATCCCTGCGGCCGGAACAGCAGGATGACCAGCGCCAGTACGTAGGCGAACCATTCCTCGATCGAGCCGCCGAGGAAATCGCCCCAGTAGAGTTCAGCCAGCTTCTCACCGACGCCGATGATGAAGCCACCGACAATCACCCCGGGCACCGAAGTGAACCCGCCCAGGATCAGCACCGGCAGTGCCTTGAAGGCGATGAGAACCAGCGCGAAACTGGCCGAGCCACCGCTGATGCCCCAGAAGATGCCGGCGATCAGGGCGACAACCCCGGCCACCGACCACACGACGATCCACATCGTATTGAGCGGGATGCCCACGGACAGCGCCGCCTGGTGATCGTCGGCGACGGCGCGCAAGGCCCGGCCGGTCTGCGTCTTACGGAACATCACCGCCAGCGCCACGACCATCAGGCCCGAGATCGCGGCGGCTGTCATGTCGGTCTTCTGAATGGTGAGACCACCTTTGAGATAACCGCCGAACAGGTGCCACGGGCCCGTCGATATGCCCAGCTTGGCGGCCGGAACCGACTGGTTTATGCCGCCCCAGATGGTCTCGCCGAAGCCCTCGAGGAAGAAGAACAGGCCGATCGTCGCCATGAACAGGATCAACTCCCCCTGCCCGACCAACGGCCGCAGGACGAAACGCTCGATGGCGATGGCGAGCAGCACCATCATCACCAGCGTCGCCGGAATGGCCAGCCACACGCTCATTTTCAGGACGAACACCGCCTGCAGCCCGAAGATGGCGGCGATCAGGCCCAGCAATATGCCGGTGGTCAGCGACGCGCCGCCGATCTTCTTTTTCCTGCTGGTTCTTCTCTTTGCCGTCAGCAGCACTGCGCCGACGACAAACAGCACCAGCGCGGCCAGCCACCACAGATTGACGTCGTAGCCCTTGGAGAAATTGATCAGCGCCAGCACGGCGAACACGACCATGATGCCTTGGGCGAAGTTGAACACCCTCGAGGCCTTGTAGATCAGCGCAAATCCAAGGGCGACCAGCGAATACATCAGCCCCGCCATGGTTCCGTCGATGAGGATCTGCAACAATTCCATCGGCCGGCCCCACATCTCGCTCAAGGGCGAAATAACCATCCCGTCGAACAGTTTGGGTAAGGGCAGAACCTCCGCCTTCTGCAGCTGGAAGATCGCGATCACAGTAACTACCGCGATGGCCAAATAGGCGATCCTGCGAAGCAGGGCGTTGTTGGTCCAAGCTTGTGCTGCTGCCTGCATTTCTCGTTGCCTTGATCAGTTGCCGTGCTTCTAACGTCAATCGTCGTGGGAGACGCCGAGATAGGCGTCGATCACGTCCTTATTGGCGCGCACCTCGTCAGGCGAGCCGTCGGCGATCTTGCGGCCGTAGTCGAGCACGATGACCCGGTCGGAGATGTCCATGACTACCCCCATATCGTGCTCGATCAGCGCAATCGTAGTGCCGAACTCGTCGTTCACGTCGAGGATAAAGCGGCACATATCCTCCTTTTCCTCGACATTCATGCCGGCCATAGGCTCGTCAAGCAGCAGCAGATGCGGCTCGGCGGCCAGCGCCCGCGCCAGCTCGACCCGCTTTTGCAGCCCATAAGGCAGGCGACCGGCGGGAACCCGGCGGATCGCCTGGATGTTCATGAATTCGATGATCTTCTCGACGAAGATGCGATTTTCGATCTCCTCGCGTTCGGCCGGTCCGATGCGGATCGCTTCGAGGGCGAAATCGGCCGTGCTGACCAGCGCGGCGGGAATCCAACTCAACGGGATCGCGCCGAATTTCAGCAATGGGTGCCGCTTGGCTCGGCGCACCGCCGAGAGGGCCGGCGATTTTTCGACAATTCGGTCGGCCAGCCCGCGCGTGACCCCGGACATCTTCAGCAGGCGGCCGGCCATGATGTTGTCGAGCACGCTCATGCCGCGGAACAGGGCCACGTTCTGGAAGGTGCGCGCGATACCGCTCTTCGCCGCCAGGTAGGGCTGCATCTGGCTGCGGGTCACCCCGCGATAGGTGATGGTCCCGTGTTGGGGATGGTAGAAGCCGTTGATGCAATTGAGCATCGAAGTCTTGCCGGCGCCGTTGGGGCCGATGATGGCGAGGATCTCGCGCTCGCGGATCTCGAAACTGACATCCGCGATCGCCTTTACGCCGCCGAAGGACAGGGAAATATTGTCGGCGTGCAGCACGACATCGCCAAGCTTCTTGTTGGAGATCAGGTGCGAGCCGCCTTCTGATTTCACCCCGCCTTCGGATTTATCCTTGTCCCTGGACCTCTGATCGGCGACGGCTTCGTTGGGTGGTGTCATCGCGCCTATGCCGCCTTCTTCGCAATTTGGGCCGCCGGCGCGACAGTCTTGGCCGCGCGGATTTCGAGGTCGGCTTTGATCACCCCGGTGCGCCCGTCTTCGAACGTAATCTTGGCCTCGACCTTGACATGGTCCTTACTGGAATAGAGCCCCTTTATGATTTGATCGTATTTTTCGGCGATGAAGCGGCGGCGGACCTTGCGGGTGCGGGTCAACTCGCCGTCGTCGGCGTCGAGTTCCTTGTGCAACAGCACGAAGCGATTGATCTGCGTTGTTGCGAGGTTTGTGTCCTCGGCCAGATCGGCGTTCACTTGCTCGATATTGCCTTGGATGAGATCGTAGACTTTCCTGTTCGCCGCCAGTTCCTGATAGCTGGCATAGGAAACCCCGTTTCGCTCAGCCCAGTTTCCCACCGCCTCGAGATCGATGCTGATCAACGCCGTGACCGTTTCGCGCTGGTGGCCGAAGGCGACCGCCTCCTTGATGAAGGGGAAAAACTTCAGCTTGTTCTCGATGAATTTGGGCGGGAACATCGTGCCGTCCT
>JAPULJ010000793.1 GCA_027295145.1 Alphaproteobacteria bacterium
CTGAGTGCTGAGGAACGGTCAGCTCTCGAACGCGAATGTAAATGGCGCCGTTATCAAGCCGGGGAAAAACTGTTTTCGCGTGGAAGTTTGGGCTCTGAGGTCTTCTTTTTGATTAATGGAGAAGTCAGGATTCTAGGGGTCGCGACATCTGGACAAGAGTTTACCCTCGCTCACGTCGAGGCGGGTGAATCCGTTGGAGAGATGGCGGCTATCGACGCACGGCCGCGTTCTGCAAGCGTTGTTGCCTCTCAAAATTCACTGGTCGCCATCCTTAACGGAGATCGATTCCTTGATGTCGTGAGACGGCATGGCGAGATCAGTGTGGCATTACTAAAACGCCTATCTTCCATGGTCCGCATCGGTGACGATAGCGTGATTGAGCTTAGAGTGCAAAACGAGCGGATAGAGACTGAACTCAATATCGCTCGAAATATCCAGATGAGCATGGTTCCTACGGTATTTCCTGCTTTCCCAAACCGCTCTGAGTTCACAGTTTTTGCAGATTTGCTGCCAGCTCGGGAAGTTGGCGGCGATTTTTATGACTTCTTTTTCATTAATGAAGACAATTTCTGTATTTGCATTGGAGACGTATCTGGCAAAGGTGTGCCTGCCGCTTTGTATATGGCCGTTGCGAAGACGCTTATAAAATCGCGAGCGATAGACGACCTTTCGACCGCGAGCATTCTTACGCACGTTAACGAGGCGTTGAGCTCCGATAACAAAGAGAACATGTTTGTGACCCTGTTCATTGCGATCATCAACATCGGTTCGGGTGAAGTGGTTTATACCAGCGCGGGCCATAACCCGCCTTACGTCAACCGAAATAACGGCACATTGCAGTACATTAAAAAAATCCATGGCCCTGTTGCCGGGGCAATGGAAGGAATGGTCTACGGGGAAGACAAGCTCGTATTGGCTCCGAAGGATATTATATTTCTCTATACTGATGGTGTCACGGAAGCCATAAATGACCAAGATGACTTGTTCTCAGACAAGCGCCTAGCAAACCTTCTAGGAACGTTGAGCGGAAACAACGCGGAAGAGACTGTCAAGGGCGCCATATCCGCAGTCAAAAATTTTGAGGGGGAATCGGAACAGACAGATGATATCACGGTTCTGGCGTTTCAATACCATGCTAGTTCCGAATATTTGTGATGGCCACTAATTTCGAATTGGAGATGCTAGTGCCGATGACGAAGCCGAACTTAAACTGAGCGGCATATCTGGAGGGTTCGACAAAGTTCAATGCGCCGGTGGTTGATCGCATGCGCGATGGGGATCGTCACGGCCATGATCGGCCTAGGCATCGGCCTGTCGCCGCTCGGCACGGAGTTCGAGAAGGATGTCGGCCTGCCGTGGCTGTTCTCCCTCAGGGGCCCGGTGGAGGCGCCGAGCGAGATCGTCATTGTCGGCATCAACGAGGGAAGCGGCCGGCGCATGGGGCTGCCCAATCTGCCGCGCGACTGGCCGCGGTCGCTGCACGGCCAACTGGTGCGCAAGCTGACCGAGGCCGGCGCGTCGGTCATCGTATTCGACATGGCGTTCACGTTGGCGAAGTCGCCCGAGCACGACCTCGCGTTCGCCACCGCCGTCGCCCAATCGAATCGCGTGGTCCTGTTCCAACTGCTCACCGGCAAGCGCCAGGCGATAACCGATCGGGCCGGGCGCAACACCGGCTGGGTGTGGGTCGAACAATTGCGATCTCCCATCGCGCCGCTGGCGCAGGCGGCGCGCGGCCTGGGGCCGTGGCCGCTGCCGAAGCAGCAGGTCATGGTGCACCAGTTCTGGTCTTTCAAGTCGAGCGTCGGCGACGTGCCGACCTTGCCCGGCGTGGCGCTTCAACTCCACGCTCGATCTGAAAGCGAGAAATGGTTTGAGGTGCTGCGACGGGTCGGCGTGCCTGGCATCGAATCCGACCCGGCGGCGGGCGGAGCGTGGCGCGATGCTTCCCGGGTTCGCCGCCAAATGGGCGTGTTGCGAAATGCCTTCGTGGGCGATCCGACGCTCGCCGCGCGTGTCGCCGGCGCGGGCGGGCTGAGCCCACGACAGCAACGACTGTTCCGGGCGCTGGCCGGGCTTTACGCCGGCGCCGAAAACCGCTTCCTGAATTTCTACGGGCCGCCCGGCAGCATCACGACGATACCCTACGACGCCATGATAACGGGGAACGACCCGAATTTTCCGCCGAGCAAGCTGGACGTCAAGGGCAAGGTCGTGTTCGTCGGCTTTTCCGACCTCGACGATCCCGGCCAGCCCGACCGGTTCTACACCGTGTTCACGCGCGACGACGGGGTCGATCTAAGCGGTGTCGAGATCGCCGCGACGGCGTTCGGCAACCTGCTCGAAAACCGCACGTTGTGGCAGAGCGACACGCTGACCACCGTCGTCGCCGTCGTACTGTTCGGCTTCTTGATCGGCTTGATCGCATACCTGCTGCCGGCGCTTGTCGCGGTTCCCGTCGCGCTTCTCATGGCGGCGCTCTATGCCGCCGGTGTCCAGTACCGGTTCAATGCCGAGGCGCAATGGCTGCCGCTCGCCGATCCGATGCTGATCCAGTTGCCGCTGGCGCTGCTGCTTGGGCTGCTCGGGCAATATTTTCTGGAGCGCCGCCAACAGCGTCTCGTCCGGGCGACCATGGCGCGCTATATCGATCCCGCCGTGACCGACCGGCTGATCGCCGGCGGCGTCGATCTGCTTGGCGGGCGCGAGACGACGGCGACCGTATTGTTCTCGGATGTGCGTGATTTCACCACCCTCAGCGAAGCGCTGGGCCCGCAAGGCACGGTGAACCTGCTCAATGATTATTTCACCGAGATGGTCGAATGCGTCGTCGCCGAGGGCGGCATGCTCGACAAGTTCATGGGCGACTCGATCATGGCGGCTTTCGGCGTGCCGGTCGAGCACGACGACGACGCCGACCGCGCGGTCCGCGCATCGATCGCGATGTTGAGGCGGCTCGACGACTGGAACGTCGAACGCACCGCCCGCGGCGAGCCACCGATCGCCATCGGCATCGGGCTCAATACCGATCTGATCGTGTCGGGCAACATCGGTTCGCCCAAACGGATGGATTACACCGTGATCGGAGATGGCGTGAATATCGCCGCCCGCCTGGAGAGCGCGTGCAAACAATATTCGGCGCGGCTCCTGATCAGCGATAAGACGCGCGAAATGTTGAACGGCGACTATCGTATGCGCGATGTCGACGAGGTGATCGTCAAAGGCAAGACCGAGCCGATTCGGGTTTACGAGGTGCTCGACTACCACACCGAGCAAACCTTTCCATGCCTCGACGAGGTGGTCGCCCACTTCCGGGAAGGACGGGAACATTTCGCCGCCGGCCGTTGGGACGACGCGATCGCGGCGTTCGGCGCGGCGCTGGCGTTGCACCCGAAGGACAGGCTCGGCGAGATCTACATCGAGCGATGCGAGCACATGAAGGCCAACCCGCCAGACGACTGGGATGGGGTGTGGCGGCTCGAATCGAAGTAACTCGACAAGCACAGGATTAGAAGTATTAGGACAAATCTCAGGTAGTAGAATTAGGTCCAAGATGCGTCAAATGATGACAAGATTCCGTATGCTTCCGCCGGTTCCGCCGGAAAAAAATTCGGTGAAGTTGTAGAATTTTGGTGACAAGAGCATGTGAATAGATCAGAAATTTGTCTGAACGCGTGGACCAAGCTCCAGACACGTTGTGACATTCGGACGCCAGGGCGGGCGGCGTCGTACGAAAAAATGTCGAAATTCAGGCTCTCGAGCCGCCTGAATTTGGCCATCGGGGAGGTGGGAAAAA
>JAPULJ010000794.1 GCA_027295145.1 Alphaproteobacteria bacterium
GAGGAGGTCCGAAAGAAGCTCGCAAAAAGCGATCTGCCGGCAAGCGAGCGCGCCCGGCTGGAGCAACACCTCGAGACCTTCGAAAAAGCTATCGCCCACGAGCTGGACGAACGCAGGAGCAGCGAAACCATCCCGAACTACGACGCGATGAGGCGCCGGTCCGGCGAACGGGCCGGGAAGGTCATGATACGTCAGTGGAAGGTGAACAAGGCGCTCTACGTGAAATACGGCGGCCGGGTGATTTTCCAGCAGGCGGGTTTCGAGCCGGTCGATGCCTACCGGACGTTCGCCGCGGAGCTGGAGGAACGCAACGCCGTGGAGATCCTGGACCCGTCCTTTCCCGCCCCTTTTTCGCGTCTACGCGAGTATCTCGACATGCCCCACCAATACATGCCCAAAGAGGACGCCGACCGCTATTTCGAGAAGCCTTGGTGGCTGGTGCGCCAATAGGGGGGGGCTGATGCACCGAGAACCAGTGTCTTACGCGGCCGCCCTGGATGGCCCGGCATCAATTGGAAATGCACCGGCCGCCGTCAAGATGACCTGTTGACCGGGGGCGGCAATGAAGTTTCGCATTTGGTTATTGCTGGGCGCGGCATTCAGCGTGGCCGTTCCAATCGCGCTTGTTTCGTTTAGATCACCCAGTCACGACCGCGACTGGAAAGCGGAATATGCGGTGCTGCCAAAGGCCGAGTTCGCGGGGGACTCCGTGACGATAAGAAATATCCGGAATTTTTCCTATACGGATGACGGGGCTATACGGGAAGCAAGCTATTACGATGAAACATATGACATCTCCACGCTTACGAGCATTTGGTACGGAATTTCGCACTTTTATGGCTATGGCTTCGCGCACACCTTCCTAAGCTTCGGCTTCGAAGGCGACAAATACGTCACGATCTCCGTCGAGGCCCGGCAAAAGGTCGGGCAATCCTACGGTCCCATCGCCGGTCTGTTTCGAAATTACGAACTCATCTACGTCATAGGCGATGAACGGGACATCATCGGCTTGCGGACGCATATTCGCTCTGAAAGGGTCTATTATTACAAGATCATCGCGGGGAAACAGGCCGCGACAGAGGTTTTCCTGGGTATGCTGAATAGCGTGAACGAGATTTATGAGCGTCCGAGGTTCTACAACACGTTGACGGATAACTGCACCACCAACCTGTTGAAATATTCGAAGCGACTGTCTTTGTTCGACAGGCTATTCAATTATAAGATTATCCTGCCCGGATATTCGGATGAGCTGGCTTACGACCTGGGGATCATCGCCAATGACCGGCCTTTGGCCGATATACGCCAGCAGGCTCGAATCAATCCCAACGGAATTGCGATCAACGACCCCGATTTCTCACTGAGAATAAGGCAGCCCTGACGCCGCCGGATCGACGACGAGCCCTTCTGCGCGGCTTAGGTTGCCGACCCTTATCCTTTGAACGAACGCGCCTGATCAATTCCGGATTACCCAAAACAACCGGTCGTGCTAGCATTCTTGGCAAGCGAACACGGTCATCTGGAAAATCCCGGATTTAGGGACGATAATCGGGACCTACGGGGGTAGGTTAAAGCAATACCGCAGGGGGGGACGCTTTTGCAGCACATGGGCCAAGTGAGGCCTTGGCCAATAAGAGTTGCGCCAAGCCGCGCTAAACTGCCGTCGATTCGAATAAAGCTGTTTTTAGTGGGTTTCGGCCTTTTAGCCAGCGCTTTGACGCTCGGCGGCTTTTCCAATACCGCGCTAAGCGACCCGAATCTGGGCGAGTGGCTGCCCACCGAGCAGGTGGCGATAATCCCGGTTGATGCCTACTTGGCATCCTACGAGTCCGAAACGCCACGCCCGGGCGAGCAGGCGCTGTATAATCTGTATCGCGATCAATTGGCACGGTTTAAGCCCTTGCCGTTCGCGGCCGTCGCGGACGCGCCGGTTCAACTCGCCGATACTCATGCGCGCCCGGAAGCGAACTCACCGTCTCCGCAGCGCACGCGGGGTTATCTAGCCCTTCGCTACGGCCGCGCCTTCTATGCCGATCAAGACATCGTCAATGGATTCAGGATCGCAGGCGACTCCGGACAGGAGTTGTTCGCTGTCGGCGTGGGCTTTAACTGGGGACGTTACTTCGGACTGGAAGCATCTGGCGAATTCTACGAAAGCGATCTCAATGACTTGAGCACAGGCAACAAGACGGGCGAATACACGGTCGTAACGTTCCTGCCACAGATACGCCTGCGCTACCCGCTTATGGATGACCGTCTTACGCCTTACGTGGTTGGCGGCGCCGGCGTCGCCCTCACCGAATTCAACGACCGCACCCCTGCGGGATCCGTGCCGGGAGTCAACGTTTTCAAGGGCCGGGAGATATCTTTTATCTATTCGGTCGGCGGTGGACTGGAGTACTTCATTGCCGACAACCTCGCGCTCAACTTTGAGGCGAAGTACGTATTTCACGATGCCGACGCCACAGTTAATGGTGTTCCCACCACGGCCGATCTCGACTCCCTTCTTCTCTCCGGCGGGCTACGCCTATTCTTCCCCGGCCCGCAAAAGGCGGCGCCAACGCGGCCACCATCGGCGGCGGATTGGTGGAACTTCGACGGCAGCCAACTGCGTCCTTATTTGGGGCTCAGGCTTGGCGTGCCGTACATCCTGGACAATCAGATCACGCCCGGCTTCGATCTCCCGACCGAGGAGAGGCAACAATTGATGAGCGGGTCACTGGGATTCGACTTGAACCGCCACTGGGGCGTGGAATTTTTCGTTAATCACTACGAAACCGACGTAAACGCTACGGGCATGGGAAAGGTGGCCGAGTTCGCCATATGGAACTTTGGGTCGCAACTGCGCGTGCGTTATCCCATCATGGAAGACAGATGGGTGCCCTACCTGATCGGCGGAGTAGGGGCAGGTTCCGTGGAGGTGAATGACCGGACGGTATTAGGCGTTTCCGGCATGGTTCCGCGTTTCAGTGCGGACAGTTTCGCGCCGATTTTCACTCTGGGCGCCGGCATCGAGTACTTCATTGCCGATAACTTCGCGCTCGGCCTGGAATCAAAGTACCTCTACCATCGCAACGATGTTGAAGTCGGCGGAGTCAAGCAGGAGGTCAATATCGATGCCATCCTCACGAGCCTCGGCCTGCGGATATACTTCTAATTAGGCTTTAGCCGAGTCGAAAGCGATGGCATTCGAGAAGATTTATCTCGGCAACGTCTTGCGGCCCCGATCACCTTCCCTCGCCACTCAGTAGCAGGGTCTTAATACATCGTCTCGATGACCCGGTCGGGCGGGGTGTGGCCGTCGGCGAAGGTCTTGATATTGATGATGACCTTCTCGCCCATGGCGTTGCGCCCCTCGATGGTCGACGAGCCCATATGCGGCAGGAGCAAGACGTTGTCCATCTTGATGAGCTTGGGGTTGATCGCCGGCTCGTGCTCGAAGACGTCGAGCGCCGCGCCCGCGATCTCACCGGCGGCCAGCATGCGGGTCAGCGCGTTCTCGTCGATCACCTCGCCGCGGCTGGCGTTCACGATGTAAGTGTGCGCCGGCAGCAG
>JAPULJ010000795.1 GCA_027295145.1 Alphaproteobacteria bacterium
AACGCCAGCACTAAACCTATAGCAATTCGTCTAAGCATGGCCGTTCCCTCCCAACCGACACCCACACGCATATTAAATACCCAAAAGGATTTATTTCACAGGCGGCTTATGTCCGCTTTGGGTCAAAAGCGGACATCAGGTTAACGGGCTGGGGAGCCTTCTGACGGCATTAAGCTAACGTCCGCTTTTAGCCAAAAGCGGACATTAGAGATGAGGCCCAAAACGGTCTGTTACTCCGGTAGCCCCGCCTTGCGCAGTCCCTCAAGAATATGTTCGTTATCGGCCGGCTTCCGGTATTGCCGTAGGAGTGCCCACCTTTTCGCAAAGCCGGGCCGAACGTCCTCACATTCGTCAAGTGCGGCGCGCGCCTCTGCCTGGCGGTCTAAATGGGCCAAGCTTATCGCCAGGATGGTATGCGCACGAGGATGGTCCGGCCGATTGTGGATTGAACGGCGTGCCCACTCCACCGCGTCTTCGTAGTAACGGGCGTTGAAATGCGCACGCGCCATCACAGACATGAAAAAATGCACGCGGGGATCCCGGGGATTGAGTTTAAGCCCCTTTTCCATATTCGCGATGCCCTCCTCGGGGTTTCCTGCCAGATCCAAGACGTTACCGAGATGGAAGTGGGCGAAGGCATTGCTTGGGTTAAGCTCCACCGCCTTTTCTGCCTCGGCGATGGCTATGTCGTGTTTGCGGGCCCACCTGAACGCGAAACACAACATCACATGTGCCATAGAATCCGAATCATCCAGCGCCACCGCTCGCCGTGCCATCTTGAACAGTTTGTCAAGCGAGTCCTCTCGCGCGTCCGTAAATTCCATCAGGATGTCGAGTTGATGGCTGTAGGCCAGGCCAACGTAGGGCTGGCTATAAGTGGGCTCCAGCTCAATGGATCGTGCGAACATCTTGCGAGCTTGAACATTCCCCTCCTTGGTAAACTGATAGAGCAATGCCATTCCCCGCTGGTAAAAGTCCCAAGCATCCAGAGACTTCGGCTTTTTCGCCGCAGATCGCTTCTGTTCGGCCTGTTCCAGCTGGGGCTGTACGCTCGCTGCGATCCTTTGGGCGATTTCATCTTGGAGATCGAAGATGTCTCCCATGTCCCGATCAAACCTCTCGGCCAAGATGTGGTGACCGGTTGCGGCGTCAACGAGCTGAACAGTGATGCGAAGGCGCTTGTCTGCTCTGCGCACACTTCCTTCAAGGACGTAACGGGCACCCAAATCGCTAGCAACCTTCCGCACGTCAGGCGACTTGCCCTTGTAGGCGAAAGTGGAATTGCGGGCGATGACTGGGAATGAACGCCACGCGGCAAGCGCGGTGATGATGTCCTCGGTCATGCCGTCCGCGAAGTATTCTTGCTCCGGGTCGCGGCTCATGTTCTCGAACGGCAATACCGCGATTGCGGGTTTAGCGGGCAGCGTGAGTGGCATCTCCTCGGCTGCCGTCGACGCGTCGGGCTGTTGATTATCTGAATCTGCCGGATTTGGTGCGGGTTCGTCCACCCGATTGCGCGCCGCCGTCGTAGGTGACGTTCGAAATGCTTCGGGCTCCAAACGTTTGACCTCTTGGGCCAGGCGTTCCAGGACCGTCGTCGGTTTGACGTCCAGTTCCTCGGCCAGCAGGCGTCGGCACTTTTCGTATTGCCGAAGCGCCATCGACCGTTGTCCTGATGCCGCGTACAGGCGCATGAGAATCCTATGGGCCTCTTCTTGCAGAGGATCCAGAGCGAGCAGCTTCTGCGCTGTGTCCAGCGCAGCTGGATAGTTCTCGTTGCGCGTTTCCTGGTCGATCAGCGCGAGAAAGGCGTTCTGGGCGAGGGCACGAAAGCGCGCCTGTTCGTAGGAGATCCAGTCCTCGAAAACGGGCTGATCAGTTGCCATCCCCTCGAGGAAATCACCTGCGTACATGGCGGCAGCTCTACTAAGCGCATCCTCGGTTCCGGTCCCGACGAGTTGTTCGAATGTCAGCGCGTCGACCGACACCGCATCCGGCATCAGCGTCACTGTGTCCCGGTCGACGTTCAGCGCGTCTTTTCCCAAGGTCTTTCGGAGCGCTGAAAGCGCATTGCGCAGACTGCCACGCGCCTGTTCCTCGGCACGGTCGCTCCAAAACAGACCGATCAACTTGTCCCGTAGATGGGATCTGCCCGGCGGCGACGCCAAAAAGACGAGCAGATGCCGCGCCTTACGGGTCGGAAAAGTAATCTCGTTTCCATCCGCTTGGCGGACACTGAGGCCGCCGAGAAACGTCAATTCTGCACTTGGTTCAACCATTCCCGGGGTTCCACGGCTTCAAATCTTGCTAGCTCCAGCACCTGACAATCATATTTAACGCATTTTTACCGTCGCTTTAACAGTCACCTAGGCACCGCCTTCACGCCGACACCGTACAAAGGTCGCGATTTGAAGTGAACCGCCGTACGAGCACTGCTCACAGCAATTGACGGCCAACAGACAAAAGGAAGGATTTGATCATGTACTGGAACTTGACGACAGACCGGAAAAGCGAAGCCAGGGGTCACTTTATTGGCTGGTGTCTGAAAACAGCGATCAACGTTGTCGGTGCGACGAAAGCTACCACCGGTTCTGAAATCAGTTGCGCTCCGGAACTGGTCCGAGCGCGTCACATGCATCGCGCCATCAGCGATATTCGCGCTCTTTATGGACAGGACTTCGGTCTTGAGCGTCTGGCTCGGGAATGCCCTTGGACGATGAGCGATAGCGTCTCTCAGCATGGCGATTTATGCCGCCCCGGAAATCAATTCGGACCGGCGTAACACAACGGCATTTAGAGGTGAACTGAGATGGATTCGGGACAAACGGAAATTGCGGGCGAGATCCGGCGCACCCCCGCCGGGGCGATCGACGTACTGCATTACACGGCCAAGGGCCGAAGCATTCGAAGCGCCGCATATT
>JAPULJ010000796.1 GCA_027295145.1 Alphaproteobacteria bacterium
TCTACGTGAGCAGGGGCCGCGGTTTTACTGGTACTAGTGACAGGTGGAGGCTGAATAAATTACAAGGCGCGCGAAGGTGCCTAGCTCGCCAATGTCTGCTTTTGGCTATAAGCGGACATCCCCCACAACATAGGCAGTCCGCCAGCACGTAAGGGTGCGCCCCTGACCACTCTCAGCGGACGACACCGCGCAATGGGCCCCATTTGGACCCTCTCCCCCCAGGTGAACCACCCGACCACCCTCAATCGGTCCATGGAGCGATATACAGGTGTGTCCATCTACACGCACACCCCGCCGCACCGTTTCCGGCCCTGACTTCTTGCGCGCAGAAATTATTTTGTTTTCTGTGGGGGGACCACGCCGGCAAGCACCGGCTGATCGAGCGGCCATGACGGCTTCGGGAATGCCCTACGACGACGAGGTAGACGACCACCCCCGAGAAGCGCCGGCGCGCGCTGTCAGGGGCGGAGCAAAAAGGGACCGGCCTTGCGTCTTCTCCAGTATGTGGTTCAGAGCACATTGGCCGGAGTTTTGACATACCACGCTAGGAGGCAGGATGAATCACGACGCGCCAGGAGTTCAGTTTGCCGATATCCTGACCCACTCGATCTGATATGCGAAGCTGCCAGTCGCCGCTGATTGAATGTCCTGCAAGGCTCTCCAACTCGGGGGTCGTGGTTGCCGAATAAGTCTTTACGATACCAGCGTCACTCCAGCCCGTCTCATTGTGGAGGATCACGTCCGTCCCGCCCGGCGAACGAATGCCAATCTTTAGATCCGCGATCCATGTGTGGGAAATGTCCACGGACACTTCCACGCCGCCGATTGTGCCGGGAGCAGTTGTGGAAAGATTCCGCTGAATTCCAACAGGATCGTCGTCGGGGATATGGGTGCCTGCCGCCTCTTCGAGCACAATCGGCCCCTGCGATTGCGTGGTAGTCGTGAATTCCAGAGCCCAACGATTGAGCGTGCCGGTATCAAAAGCAGCCAAATCCTGTACCCGCAGCTTCCAGTCACCCTTGGTGCTGCGACCATGTAGTGTAGCCAGTGCCTGTAAGTCCGACTCGTCGTACGTTCGTTTTATGTCGGCCTCGCTGCCCCCTTGGTGACGTTGATGCAATACGATGGCGCCACCCCATGGTGTCCACAACGTGACCCGCATATCGCCCCGGTAGGTATGAGAAATGTCGAGCGAAACCTGAACGCCAGCGATGCTTGCATTCTGATCGAGGAAGATGGTGTCGGTGATTCCGTCGGCTAAATTGTCCGGAATGTTCAGGCCGGGTGTCGATTCACCTAGGACTGTCTGCGAGCCGCCGGCATCCTGAAACAATTTGGCTTTGAAACTCACCGTGGCTCCCGGTGCCGTGATTTCAAAGATTTCAAGTTTGGAAGACGTGCCATCCCACCATTTACTGTTGGGAGTCGTTTGATCGGCAAATCGTTTATTTGCCTGACCGTACAGGTCCGTTGAATCGCCGAAATGAGGCGCGCCCTCCAATTGAAATTTTCCGTCCGCCTGCTCCAGCGAAAGCTCATAGTGTTTGCTGGGAGTCATTTGTTCATTGTTGTTACTACCCGCTTCATCGACGTGCCAGATGGCAAGCCCTTCGTCGGGCAGGGATACGTCACGACCGCTTTTTGCGCGGTTTTCAACGATGAAATATTCTCGACTGTCCTTGGAAAATATAGCGAAATTGTTGTCGCCTGCGGGAAGCGTGATCTGTTGGTCATGCTTAATCGGTGTCACGCTGTTGGCCCAGCCAGACAATCTTTTCAAATAGGCGGATATATGGGTCGGGTTCTTTTCGTTGATGTTGCCGCCGGCACACATCAGGCAAAAGGCGCCGACACCGCCCGATTCGCTGCCATAGTCGTACAAATCCGGGTAGTCGCATAACATGTGCCCGTTCTCATGACAGAATGTACCCAGCGTGAGCTCCTGGCTCATATCGGTGAACTGGTAGTCAAACGCTGCTTTTCCGGTCACCAGTGGAACAGGCGTTGCTAGACTCCAGGCATGCGGCCACAGGCCCTTGGACCAGTTGTTGACCACGGCTCCGGCGTAGAAGACGTTCATGGCATACACAAGACGGTCGCTGTCGGCTGTCAATGGCGTGAAATCGAAATTGTTGTTTTGTAGATGCGTGAGAGTCTCGACAATAAGCTGCCGCGCACGCGTGCCGAACTCGATGTTAGGATCCGTGTAATGCGACTTCGGTTGCTGGGCTCGATAATATTCAACGACAATGTTCGTATAGTTGCAGCGGCCGATAGAATTGTCGCGAAAATAGTCGGATACGGACCCGTTGTTTCCAAAGCCCGTATATCCTTGCTGATTGCAAAATTTTTCGACTTCGTCTCGGGATATCGTTCCAGGGTCGTCTGAGAAGTCGATCAGCAGACAAAGCCCGACTATGTCTCCGATGGTTTCGCGTTGTGGCGGCGCCATGACGGGAGCGTCCAATGCGTGTGCCGCCGCGGCCAAAGCCTTGCATCGTTCGCGCCGTCGATCACACTGCCTGCCACCCATTCGCATTGCGCCCTGCATTCCTTGAGCGCGCGCCGCGTCACGGTTGATACGCAATCCTGGTTGTACGGGGGCATCCGCTCCGACCAAATTCCCTCCGGGACCGGGTGCCGGTTCCAGCATGGTTCCATCGCTAGATACTTGGGCAATTTCATAAAACCCGGTGCTGGGGTTCAAAACAACGGAATATCCATCCAGTGTTTCGAACACGGCATAATGTTGGTCACCCCACCCGTGCACCTTGAATTCCGTCCCGTCGGGTTGGGTAAATGTGAATGTCTTGCCAAAAAAAGGTGAAGCCATAACCATTTACCCCCGTGATGGTATTAGCCGACATCAACCAATTAACATACGAATTCATGACGATAATAGTCAAACCGTACTGTCGATAGTATGGATATCCCCCTCTGTCTCCCGCGTAGTCCGATTGATATTGGTTGGCTGTGTTGGAGGCGCATTTGGCGCAAGTGGCCGAGTACAGAAAGTGGAATGTCGCCGCTGCGGATACGTCACCACGCGCCCAGGATGAACGGCCCGGCAGGTCGGAGCCTGCGTACCAGTGAACGAATGGCCGGACCGCGTCATCGATGGTGGACGATATCGACTACCATCAAAGGGAGGGGCACCGGACGCGCACCAAGCGGAGGGCACACTGTCATCGTAAGCACGGCCCCTGCCGCGCAGCGCGAGTCCAAGAGCGCCGGCAAGGCCGGGGAGTCCCCTATGGCCTCGCGACACCCATCGATAGCCCTCAACGCCCTCGCGGCGCACTCCAAGGCATGCAGAAGTGGGTCCCATCTGCGACCCCCTCCCCCCGGTGGACCACCCGACCACCACCAGCCGAACCATGGGCCTATTTACGGGGGAAGTGCCAGATCACACCGCTGTCGATCATGGGCTGGAACATGGCAACAAGCTCGTAAGGAGCCATGAACTCCCTCTCGTAGTCTAAATGGATATTAAAGGGCTGATCGAGTTGACCGACTGCGGGCCGTTGTGATCACTGAATAAAATTAAAACCGGAATTTTAGCCCTAGAACTTTAAATCGGCCGGCGAGATCAGCACGCCGAAGGCCTCGCACCAGATCACGACGCTCGCATACTTCGTGAGATCGATGCCGGCAGGGATGGGGAAATTCTGCGCGCCCTTGAATGCCCGCAATCGGCCGAGATCGACATACATCGTTTGCTTGACGTCGGCCGATTTCCGGATCGTCGCCTTGGGCACCAGGTAGACGTGGAACTTGGGGCCGGGACCGACCTCGAAGTCCTGCTCCAAACGCAGGATTTTCGCATGCACGGTTACCTTGCCCTTGCCGTAGTGGATTGGATCGTCGGGGTCGGCGTGGATAAAAATGCCGCGCGCGATCACGCGCTCGCTTGCCGCGACCGGCGCGTCCATCGCCGGCGGGGCCGGGAAGATGTAGGGAAAGACCAGAATACCAAGCACAAACCCGGCTGCGGAACCGAGTACGCCGCCCAAGAAAAAGCCGATGAATAAACGTCTCATTAAACCGACAAATCCAATTTGGCTCTCCTACCAGCTTCCATCTTTCCAACCGAGATCAGTAAAGTCGAATATCCCATGCACACCTCCATCTGGTCGAAAACCTAACACACCCGGAGGTTGTTGACAATTAGGGTTCGGAGGTCTCTTGGGTGCCGTCCTTGGCTTGCGACATTGCGAGATATATCTGAACAACCATCTCGGCGGGGTCGCGCTTTCCCAGGTCAAATCTCAGCAATTCCACCATCCCTGCCGCCGGCATTTCAGGCGTGACCTTCTACAATCGCATTAGTCCGAGATTCCCCCGATGACCACTTGCGGTCACCGGTAGCGTAGCAAATTTGGCGGTCGAAGGCGACCCGGCCCTGATCTGGCAGTCTGCATAGCGATGAGTAGGGCCTCAACGCCCTAGAGCGGCCCGCGGCGCACTCCCAGGCACGCTGAAATGGGTCCCATCCGACGACCCCGCCCCCACCCGAACCACACGACCCCCACCAGCCGAACCATGGGCCTATTTACATGAGTGTCCATCAACGCGAACGTCCGCCTAAGCTATGTCTGCTTTTGGGGGCAAAGCGGACATTGTAGGAGGTCACCCGAATGTCTGCTTTTGACCATGGCCAAGCTCTCTCAGCATTTGGGCTTGACGAAACGGCTAAATTCGCCGGGGCGGGAAAAGACGACGAAACCCCGGTCGCCCCTCATCCCGGCTTTGATGACCACCGGAATACCTGATTTTGGCCCGAGCGAACTGGAGTCCGTCTTGAAACGAAGATTGAACTCGCGATACTCGATTGCAGCACCCCTTTTCGTTGTCACGCGATAGATGCCTTTGCAATAGGTAATCGCCTCGATCCACAATCATTTCAATCAGGAGCGTCACCTCAACCGCCGCAACAACTTCAAAAAGAACTGTTCTGCCGCCCTGGCCGAGTGGCGTCAGCTGGCGGCCTGAGATCTACCGATTGATGGGCTTTGCAGACCTGTTCGCGTTTGTCTGACAGTCCCGGCGGGTGCTTATGCCCTGGTCGTCACCCTCCGTGCTGGCGGAATTAATACCAGCCGAACAGAAATCCTAGCAAGGCACCCCACACCGCGAGGATGACAGCGTAGCCGAGGAAGGCCAGCGCCATCTGGGCCGTTCTCACCCATATAAGCCTTAATAGGTGATTGCCCACGATAGGTTCGATTCGGTGTAATCCAACGAAAGCCCAATAATGTGGATGTCGTCCCTCAAGAAAACGTCAAGCCATGAATAACCCGTGCTTTCCTCGTCGAATGCGTTGTTTCCCATCTTGAACGCGGATTTCGCCGCGCGCGCTATTTGTAACCGTCTTTGCTAACTCAAGCTGATAGTTATTGGCGTCACTTGATGGCGGATAACAATCTGGTATCCGTGACCAGAGTCCTCACGCCATGGGCATAATATTCCTTGAAGGCATTTTTGTTCTTGCCGCACCAGGAATTGATGCTTTTCGTGCTCAGAGGGGTGCATTGCGAACTCACATTCCAGGTCACCTTGAATGGCGAGCAAGTCCCGTCATTATAGCCATTGCCCGTGGTGGAGCCGGGGTATGTCACGGCATTTATGGCGGCTGGCGGGGAAACCTTGCCCGATGAGAAATCGGTAAATTTGCCGAAATCACCCGCCCCCTCGTCATCGCTCAGACGAAACACCCGGGCCTCGACGCGCAATTGCGGACTTGTGCAAGTATCGGTCAGACAAGCCCCCAGCGTCGGTCCAGGTTTCACATTACAGGTCGTATAGACCCAGTGCACTTCGACCGTGTCGCCCGCAGCAATGCCGCCACAACCCTTGCCAGTACCATGATCGCCTTCCTTGTGGGTGGCTGTTGGCATTTTACCATTGCAGACATAACCTTTATTTATGCCCTTCCCCATCAGCTTGGTATAACCGCTCGCCTTGTGCTCGGCATATCTGTGGAAATGAATGTTGCAGAGATTCATCTCTGAGGCGGGCGGCGCCTTGGCGAAATTGATTGCATTGCTGCCCGCGATTTTCGTGACGTCACGCGGCGCTTGCGGCCCGGCTTTGGCGCAGGACATCTTGTTTCCCCCTGCTGCCGATGCCGGCGATGCCGCGACAAGTATCAGCGCGGCGCCCGATAGCAGAAAAGACGCGGTGGTAAATCTTTTCGCGGATGAGCGGACGATTCCAGCCATTGTATTCCATTCCTATTGTTTTTCATTGGTGGTGTTTAATACCGTATCACCCAAGTAGAAAAAGTATCACGGCGATGGTATCTGGGCGGTGGTTGCCGGTTGATGTGGTCAATCGTCAGTTCTATCTACGATCCATTCCTGTGGAGTTCTGGCCATTTCATGCCACTTCATTCCGGCGCTTCGCTCGTGAGTCGCAATTCTACGTGTGCAGGGGCCGTGGGGTTAACTGGTACTAGTGACAGTTGGAGACAGAAAATTAACCAGGCGCGCGAAGGGACGCTGTCACATTAATCAGTGCCGGTCCTTGATCTAGGCCGCCCGACCAAGAGGTAACATGAGGTCGCCGTGCCGATTTCGCGTTCCGAGCGCGAGAGAGTCAGCGAACGCTGAGCTACACCCGGGATTGGTGCCACTCGACAATTTTCTCCCAAAGGGCGTTGGCGGACGGGCCAATCCGAAGGAAGCCCTTCATTCGCGAGGTTCGATTCAGCATGACCGGTCTTGGCTATAAGCGGACATTCTGGGAGGAAGGATCGATGTCCGCTATTGAGCCATAAGCGGACATCCCCCAAAGCACAGGTCATGTCCGCCAGCACGTAAGGGGGCGCCCCTGACCACTCTCAGCGGACGACACCGCGCAATGGGTCCCATTTGGACCCTCTCCCCCCAGATGAACCACCCGACCACCCTCAATCGGTCCATGGAGCGATATACAGGTGTGCCCATCTACACGCGCCCTCCCCCGCCGCGCCATACCGGCCCTTGTCGAGGATTATCAGCGCTGAAATATTTTTGTTTCTGCCGCCGTGACGGCTTTCAACTTTACCTCTTGCTGCACGCCGATCATCTGAACGCGGCGGAATTACCGACTGGTTGTAGCGGTATCTATCAGCGGTATGATTGACTAGCATTGGTTCTAGTAATTTTTGTGCGGTGATTTCGAGAGATATTGGAGGAACGGGGGATATGGCAAAACCCAAGATTGGCCGCCCCCGGCCGGTAGATGTTCATGTTGGCTCACGCCTACTCTCACGGCGGAAGATGCTCGGTATCAGCCAAGTAATGCTCTTACATGCCCAGCAGATTGTCGCCAAACTCGACCGGCTGATAGAGAACGTTGCCAAGAGCAGCGGGTTGCTCAGACTAGTGCCGACCCAAGCGCCAATCGGGCCCTCGGCTGTCGTTCGCCCGGTTCCCGGCGGCGAGCATAAGGGGA
>JAPULJ010000797.1 GCA_027295145.1 Alphaproteobacteria bacterium
TTTGCGGCACATGCCGCAGTGGCAATGGCCGGCGGCCCCGGAATCGTCAACGACGGCGCGGTAGCGCACCGAGCCGCAAAGACAGCCCCCTTCATGGGTAACCATTTCGCACCGTGAGGGCGCACTTCGACCTGCGCGGCACACACCTGTTCTGTCGGGCGACCTGGACGCTACGGGAGAGAGTGCCGTCATGGCGGTAGCCTCAAGCTCCTTCGATTGTTTCAACGACGATGAGAAGGAGACATTAGGCGGGCCACACTGCGACGTCCGCTTTCCGCTCCGAAGCAGACTTTGGCGAACCGAATTTCGGGAGCCGCACGTTTTAGGTCCGCTTAGCGCTCCGAAGCGGACACCGCGCGATTACGCCGCTGATGTCTGGTTCTGACCCAAACCCGTCATTGAGGCCACTCAGGTGGAAGCTATTCCCACCGATGTCGATGCCAATCGTCGTCATGCGATCCATCGCTTTGCGGGACGTGGTTCGTGCTCCTTTTGTCAATCGCACCCGGGATCACCAGGGTGTGGTTAGAAGCACGGTCGGTCCATCCCATTAGCTGAAATGACGGAGCCCTATTTTCATTAGGCGCTCCGAAAACTCTGCGAGAGGATATTAAGGGCAATCCCGTCGATTGGCTCGCTCAGAGTCTGGCCGTAATCGGACATCGAACTGGCTGTTGTAGTTAGATGCGCTGGGGTTCTCAGCGTTCGGCCGGAAATACTGATCACGGCCAGCGGCGATGACATCGTAATCCCAGTTCGGTTGAATGCCTTCGGCATGTGCGGCCTCAACGACGCGGCGGCGGTTTTGGCTGATCAATATCTCAGCCTTGAGGGTCGCCAAATCCCAAGTCTTCTGAACCTTATCCGAGAGCCGTGCCTCTACCTCCTCGAGTTCCTTGATGCCCGCTAGGTTTGTAACCTCGAGAGGGTCATCTTGAAGGTTGAATAAGAGCGGCGGGTCGGTCTCACAGTGAATGTATTTGTATTCGCCTTCGATGAGCGCAACGGCCGGCGCGGAAAGTGCATCTGCGGCCATCTCAGCACAAACCACGTTTTCGCCTTTCAACGATTTACCATCAACGGCGTCCAGGAGGCTGCGCCCGTCGTACGGCGCTTCGATCACATCAAGACCGCGTCCGGCCGAGCCTAAGTCAACGAGCGTAGGTAGAAGATCAACCAAGGAAACGTTGTCCGAGCAGCGCGTGCCTGCATCGCTCCATGGCGCCGAAATAAAGAATGGCACCTTCAGCGCGACATCGAAGAACGAGCGTTTAAACCAGAGCCCACGCTCGCCCAACGCTTCACCGTGATCGGAAATGAAAATCACAACGGTGTTATCCGCGAGGCCGGCGGTCTCAAGGGCTTCCAATAGCCGTGACACCTGATCGTCGATATAGCTGATGGCGGCGTAGTAACCATGCCGAGCGATCCGAACGTCTTCATCGGACATATTGGCTTCCTCAACGCCGATGTGGTCGTAGAGCCTTTGCGAATGCGCATCGAGTGCGTCCCGCTCCATCCTGGGAATCCCGGGCATGTCGATGTCGTCGTGCCGATAACGATCCCAGTACGCCCTAGGCATGGCAAACGGATCGTGCGGATGCGTAAAAGAGGTGAAAAGGCAGAACGGCCGATCATCGTCGGACCGAGCGTAGTCGTGAATTTTGCGGACCGCCTTGAAGCAAACCCCATCATCGAAATCGAGCTGGATGGTCCGCTCGTAGATACCCGACATTTTGACCCCGTTCACTTCACCGGCAGCCGCCAACAGACGTTCCGGATCATTGCCCCCGTGGCCGGCGGACCAGTTGGCGGCCCAGTTGAAATCCGAGGGGTAAATATCCGTGGTCAACCTCTCGTCAAAACCGTGGAGCTGATCAGGACCGATGTAATGCATCTTGCCCGAAAGGCAGGTCTGATAACCCAGCAGACGCAGGTAATGCGCGAAGGTGGGGATCGAGGCGGCAAACTCTGTTCCGTTATCGTAGACGCCGGCGTTAAACGCCAGCAAACCGTACATCATGGAGGCACGAGACGGCCCGCATAAGGGATAATTGCAGTAGGCGTTCTCGAACACCGTTGAGCGAGCGGCAAGGCGCTCCAAAGTCGGCGTCTTTGCGACGGTATTGCCGTAGGTGGGCAAGGCTCGAGGAGAAAGCTGGTCCGCCTGAATGATCAGGAAGTTTGGCTGCTTGGTCGGCATCGATCATACGCCTCCGTATATGGGAAAGGATTTGCACAGTTCCGCCACTTTTCGCTTGGCGTCACATTTAGCGTCTTCGGTTTTGGTCAGGATCAACCGGGCGATGACCCCTGCCAGTGCACGAAACTCGCCTTCCTTGAAACCCCGCGTCGTCGCGGCTGACACGCCCAGCCTTAGGCCGACCCAATGCGATGGATTGGGCACATCGTAGGGAACCGGATTCTTGTTGGAGGTGATGTTTACCTCGTCCAAAAGGGTCTCGGCCTCCTTGCCGGTCATGCCTTGGGGCGAAAAGTCCAGCAGGACGATGTGGGTGTCCGTGCCGCCGGAGATCACCTTAAGGCCGTGCTCGGAGAGTGTGTCGGCGAGAGCCGTCGCGTTTTCCTTGATCTGTCTCGCATAGTCACGGAAGTCGGGCTGCAGCGCCTCACCCAGGCATACCGCCTTGGCGGCAATGATCTGGGTATGCAAACTCCCTTGGACACCTGGGAAGACGGCGGATTGCAGTTTTTTGCTCCATGTCTCGTCCTTCGCCAAAATAATGCCCCCCCGCGGACCACGAAGGGTCTTTGTCGTTGTGCAGGTCACGATATCGGCATGCGGCAAGGGTGAAGGGTGAACGCCGCCGGCGACAAGGCCTGCGATATGGGCCATATCGACGAGGAACCGCGCGTCGACCTTCTTGGCTATGGCCGCCATGCGCTCGAAATCGATTTCACGCGGATAAGCGGATCCTCCGGCAATCAGGAGGGCGGGCCGGATTTCCTTGGTGCGGGCTTCGACTTGGTCGTGATCGATTAGTCCCGTCTCGCGGTCGACGCCGTAATGATGGGCCTCGAACCAACGGCCTGAGAGGTTGGCGCCAAGGCCATGACTCAGATGCCCACCGGCTGCAAGGTCGAGACTGAGAACCCTGTCCCCGGGCTTCAGGAGCGCGAAGAATACGGCGAGATTTGCCTGACTGCCGGAATGCGGTTGGACATTCGCATAGGCTGCGCCGAAGAGTTCTTTGGCCCGGTCGATGGCCGCCAGCTCGACAATGTCGGCGAATTGACCACCGCCATGGAATCGATTGCCCGGGTAGCCTTCCAGAGTCTTGTTGGTGATCGCATGCCCCAATGCATCGAGCACGGCTCGGCTGACAATGTTCTCTGACGCGATCAGTTCGATTTGATTCGCTTGGCGCATTGTCTCATGCGAAAGAGCATCGGCGATCGAAGGATCAACCGTCGCTAAATGGGAGTGAAAGTGCGTCGACATCGGCAACCTCAGTCCTGTGCCTGGGGGAAACATCGCCTCCCGCTAGGCTCAAATTCTGGTCCACCCAGCTGGCGTGCGCAAATCAGTTTTGCTATATTTTTCGCGTAGAAAAACTAGGCCAAACAATGACAGCGTCGTCGCGACAGCCGAAAGGACCACATCTCAATGCACTGCGTGCGTTTGAGACCGCCGCCAGGCTGGGCAGCTTCACCGCTGCGGCGGAAGAGCTGAGCGTCACACCCGGTGCGATCGCGCAACACGTAAAATCCCTCGAAGCATGGGCGGAATCTCCGCTTTTTTTCCGTAACACCCGTGGTGTCGTTCTGACGCCGCTGGGAGAAGAGTTGCTGCCGGATTTTACCCGGGCTTTCGATTGCCTGAGCGAGGCGGTCCAGGCGCTTCGTACCAAGGGAGCGCCTCAAAAGGTGAGGATCGCGACATTACCGGCCATCGCACAGCTTTGGCTCTCTGAACGATTGGGCAGGCTTCGAAAAATTAATCCGGATATCTCCGTGTCCGTGATTGCCGCTCAGACGATGCCAAATCTCGCGAGGGAGCCTTTTGACATTGCGCTGTTCTTTGACGACGGCCCGCTGGAAAAGGGCGACACGGAAATCTTTCAGGACCGCATTTTCCCTGTTTGCAGTCCTGAGATCGGATCGCGCCTAAGTTCTGTTTCGTTGCTCGCGGACGAGTCACTGCTGCACGACAGCACCTGGGCGGACGACTGGGATATATGGTTGGCGTCCGTTCCCGGCGGCACGGAAATCAATTCGAACGGCCCTGTCTACTCTCTTTTCTCCGTCGCGTTGGAAGAGGCACGCAACGGAGCCGGGGTGTTAATGGCGCATGAGGCTTTGGTTGCCCCGTTTCTCAAATCCGGCGAGCTTGTCACGCCGTTCGATCACCAGGTCACCTTGCCTCGGCGGTTGGTCATGAAAACTACACCGATGTTTTCCAAGAAGGAGAGTTGTGAACTGTTCAAGGGAGTGTTTTGCGAGGGGGAGCGACATTCAGATCGGACTTGAACGCCATTGTACGGACGACTGCTCCTGGCTAGAAAGAGACATTAGGTGAGCTACGCTACGAGGTCCGGTTTCCGCTCGGAAGCAGACATTGGCGAACCGAATTTCAGAAGCCGCGCGATTTAGGTCTGGTTACCGCTCGAAAGCGGACATTGGAAACGAGCTCGCCCATGTCTCCTTCTGACCCGGAGCGGTCATTGGCTAGGCGGCCGCCGCACTGCGCGAGATGCTCTTAATCCGGGCCGCGCAACGCGGGCACAGCCGGTGCCCGGGATGGTCGCTGAGAAA
>JAPULJ010000798.1 GCA_027295145.1 Alphaproteobacteria bacterium
GCCAATTCAATAACCCCAAGCCAGACGATACATACGAAGACGCGACACCCACTGGGTACGTTCAGAACCGATTCTGGGACGAAGGTACTCCGGACAATCTCGAAGCCCTGATCGAGCGGCGGACGGCGCTGCTGAAACGCCGCTTCGCGGACACCATCGCCGCCGGGCAGCCGATCAAGTTAAGCTATCTCGCCTTGTCCGGCGGTGGCGCGGACGGCGCATTCGGCGCAGGCCTGCTGAATGGCTGGACCCGGAGCGGAACCCGGCCGGAATTCGAAATGGTCACCGGCATCAGTACCGGCGCGTTGATCGCGCCGTTTGCCTTCCTGGGTCCCGAATGGGACGACAAGTTGAAAGTCGTCTTCACCACCCTGACGACGGACAGCATCCTGATCCTCGACATCTTCCAGGCGCTGACCGGTGGCCTCGCCCTGGCGGACGCGACACCGTTCCGGCAGATTATCGAGAGAATGGCCAACGAGGAGATGTTCCAGGCGATCGCTGCCGAGCATCGAAAGGGCAGGCGGCTTTTCGTCGGCACGTCGGCGCTCGATGCCGCACGGCCGGTTGTCTGGGACATCGGGGCCATCGCGAACAGCGGTGTGCCGGGCGCCCAGAAGCTGTTTCACGACATTGTCCAGGCATCGGCGTCGATCCCCGGCGCCTTCCCGCCGATGCTGATCGATGTCGAAGTGGACGGCAAGCAGTACAGCGAACTTCACGTGGATGGCGGGGTCACCTCGCAGGTCTTCGCCTATCCGGCGCAGATCGAACTCAAGGATTTCGACAAGCTGATCCCGACCGGCTTCGATCGGACCGTCTACGTGATTCGCAACACGACCGACCGTCCACCCTATGAAAATATCAGACCGAGGCTTCTGCCGCTGGCGAGCCGCTCGATCAGCGTCCTGATTGCCTATCAGGGAATTGGCGATCTCTACCGTATTGCGTCCAAAGCCAAGCGCGACGGGATCGATTTCAAGCTGGCGTCCATTCCCGGTAGCTGGGACATGGAGCCCGAGGAGGCCTTCGATCAGAAGTACATGACAGCGCTTTTTGCCCTCGGAGAGCAGATGGGGCGCGAGGGCATCCCTTGGCGGAGCAAGCCGCTGGCCGCAGATCCCGAAGCGGAGATCGCGGCGACGAACTGATATCGAATTTGACGGAGACCGGTCCGTCGTCAATGCCGTCGAATGCCCTATCGAAGTACAGGATGGCATGTTCACCCGGAACGCCGTGGTGTCTGGAGACAAGCGCATAACCATTCGCATCTATGTCTCGCCGCTGATGCCGTGGACGCAGGCCGGCGGTCTGGCGCTGGCACGCGAAGTGATGAGCGGGCGGTTTGCGCCCGATCTGTCAAAGCGCCTCACCGGGAGGGCCGCGCGCCTGTTCTCGGCTTTGCGCGAAGACGGGCCGGGCACGGGGCGAGAGCTCGCAAAACGACTTGATCTGCTGGGCGAATGCCTCACCGATGCTCCTGAATTCCGCGAGGAAGTGAAATCGGCGCGTGGCCAACTCGCCCGCCTGCGGGCGGTGGTCGGGAGCGACCCTGCCGCTGAACCCAAATGGGAAAGGGCGCGCGCCATCGCGAGGCCAGCCAGGTGCGGTGTGCCGTCTATACCCGTAAGTCGACAGAGGAGGGGCTGGATCAGGACTTCAACTCGCTCGATGCCCAGCGCGAGGCCTGTGAAGCCTTCATTCGCAGCCAGAAGCCGGAGGGATGGGTGTTGCTCCCCGACCGGTACGACGATGGTGGCATCTCGGGCGGCACGCTCGAGCGCCCTTCCCTGCAACGGCTGATGGCGGACATCGCCGCCGGTCGTATCGACATCGTGGTTGTTTACAAGGTTGACCGGCTAACCCGGTCGCTCGCCGACTTCGCCAAGCTGGTCGAGACCTTCGATGCGGCCGGCGCCTCCTTCGTCTCGGTAACGCAACAGTTCAACACCTCGACCTCGATGGGGCGCCTCACGCTTAACATGCTGCTCTCGTTTGCCCAGTTCGAGCGCGAGATCACGGCGGAGCGCATCCGCGACAAGATCGCCGCCTCGAAGAGGAAAGGCATGTGGATGGGCGGACCGGTGCCGCTTGGCTATGACGTTGCCGACAGGAAGCTTGTGATCAACGAGTTCGAGGGCAAGACCATCCGGCATATCTACGACCGCTACCTCGCCCTCGGCTCGATCCGACACCTGAAGACGGAGCTGGATCGCGACGGCATCGTCTCGAAGCGACGGACAAGCCGCGCCGGCAACCAAACCGGCGGGAAACCCTTCTCCTGCGGCGCGTTGGCGCTCATCCTGCACAACCCGCTCTATCTCGGCGAAGTCCATCACAAGGGCGAGCGCCATCCTGGGCAGCACGAGGCGACCCTCGACCGCGAGACCTGGGAGGCGGTGCAGGCACATCTCGACGAGGGTGCGGTGGTCCGAAGGTCCGGGCAGAACGCCAAGGAACCGAGCATGCTCGCCGGGATGCTGTTCGATCATGCCGGTGAGCCGCTGACACCCAGCCATGCCTCGAAGGGCCCGGCACGGATTCGCTACCGCTACTACATATCGCGACGGTTGGTGGCCGGATTTGCGAAGGATAGCCCGGATGCTTGGCGCTTGCCGGCCGAGCCGGTCGAGCGTGCGGCCCGGGCGATGCTGGCCGGGCTGATGCGCGATTCTGCTACGGTTAACAGCCTTCTTCCGGAGACGTTCCATGCCGACGCGTACGTCTCTGTGACGCGCGCGCTCAGCGATCAGGCGACGCGAGCCGAGACATCCAATGCTTCCGGGCTCCGGTCCCTATTCCTCGATCTCTCGACCCATATTATGATCGCCCCGGATACGGTCACTCTGGCGATCTCGCGTCAGGCGCTCGCAGACAAACTAGACATCGAGATCGAGCAAGCTGAAGATCAACTTCGCTGCACCCGGCCGTTCCGGATCCGCAAGCGCGGGAGCGAAACGAAGGTCCTGATCGGCGAGCTCGACCGGCGCGACCCGAACCCCGCGATGATCGACCTGATCGCGAAGGGCCATGCCTGGGCACCGATGTTGCTCGGGGGCAAATCCACCTCGGTGCATGATCTGGCCCGCCAGCTCGGTGTCGATCGCACGCTGCTCAATCGCGCGCTCCCGCTGGCCTTTCTGGCACCGGACATCATCGAGGCGATCCTCGTCGGACAGCAGCCACCCGAACTGACCGTCACCCGCCTCAAGCGTCTCGATCCCGTTCCGATCCGCTGGGCGGACCAGCGCAAAGCGCTGGGATTCCCAGAGCCAATCCGGTCACCTGGCGGCCGACTCGACATCGTCGAAATGCCCCCATCCGTGGCAGAGCCGCTCGAAAGGCCGTTCTGAGCAAACCCGGAGATGTCGCGCCTGAACAGCGGGAAAATTCTGCTCAGGCCGAAGAGGTCAGCGCCTAGAGACCCGTAAAATACTGAATTCGCGTATGAATTCATA
>JAPULJ010000799.1 GCA_027295145.1 Alphaproteobacteria bacterium
GCGCCCTCGTGCAGCGAATCCATATAAGCAGCGATCTTGGCACGGGCCCACACCGTGCCGACGCCTGCGCCCGACTGCCCACCGGTCAACGGCAGGGCCAGCTTCCAGGGCTTGCCGGCGAAGCGGCCGGTGATTTCGACCTTGCCGTCGAGCTTGTCGAGGCGGACGGCAATGATGACCGGCTCGCCGCGATAGAGGTCGGGAACCTTCTTCGGCCAGGCTTGCGCGCCCGTGCTGTTGGCGAAGCGCACCGTGATGTCGGTCAGCACCGGCTCCTCGATCTTCTGGAACAGCATCGACATGCGCTTTTTCACATCGGCGACGCGGCTGATAAAAGTGAAGGTGCCGCGCCCGTACTGGGCCGCCTTGGTCATGAAGTAGCTGTTGGGGGCCGAGCCGATCCCGACGGTGAAGAGCCGCGAATCGCCCAGCTCGCGCTTGATGGTGCGGAACAGCTGCGCCTCGTTGCCGACGCTGCCATCGGTCAGAAAAATCACCTGGCGAAGCCGGCTCGAATCCCGCCTGCCATCGAGCGCCAGATCGAGCGCCTTCAGCATTTCGGTGCCGCCGCGCGCCGTAAGGTTGGCAACGAAGGATTTGGCGCGGGCGATCGATGACCGGCTGACCGGCATCGCTTGTGGGAAAAGACCGCGGGCGAGGCTGTTGAACTCGATGATGTTGAAGCTGTCGCCTTTCGCCAGGCGTTCGAGCGCCAATCGCAGCGCCGCCTTGGCCTGGATGATCGAAGTCCCGGACATCGAGCCCGAAGTGTCGATCACGAAAATGACCTCGCGCTTGGTGCGCTTGAGCCCGTCGATCTTGCCGCGCGGCGGCATCACCATCAGAAGCGCGTAGATCTTGCCGCCGATAATTTCCGTGAACAACCCGGCACCGGGCGCCGCGCCGGTTTTGGGCAGCCAGCGCAGCACGAAGTCCTTTTCGGTGAATGTGGCCTTGGCATCGAAGGTGATACGCTTGGCGCCGCCAGCGCCGTCGATGACTTTAATCTTGTGGGTTTCACTTTTGACCCAGGCGAGCGGGAAACCGGGCTTTAGCGTGATCTCGAGCGTCACCGGGTTGACCTTCCCGTGCTTGGGATTGAGGACCGGCGGAGTAATACGGGTGGCGTCGGGAACGCGGACCGTGTTGCGCCCCCAACCGGTGCCATTGAAGGCGACGACCCTCTCGCCGCTGGGGATGTAGCGAGGGCCGACAACCATCGGAAAACGCAAGGCAAACGCGCCCCGATCATAACGCAGGGTCTGCTGGTAGGTGATCTGGACCAGCACCGTCTCGTTCGGCCCGATATTGGCGATCGAGTTGGTGAAAATGTTGGGGCGCTCCTGTTCGATAAGCGCGGTCTTGATGCCCGCTGCCCGGGCTTGCTCGTAGAGCTTGCGGGCCTCGCCGCGCTCCTTGATCTTGCCCTCGATAAAGCGGTCTCCGACACGCATGCGAAGGCGGTCGACTCCGGCATTCTCAGGTAGCGGGAAGACGTAGACGCCCTCTATCCATTTGTTAGATGGGTTTGTGAAGGACTGGCTGACGGTGACCCGCGCGATGAGGCCGCTGATCTCCATCCGAACATGGGTCTTGACTGCAGGCGCCTGCATGTAGCGCCCCGGCTTTTCGGTGCGGAAGAGGAGGCTGCCGCTTTCGACCTGGGAGATGCGGATCGTCTTGATGGTTTCCGCCGCCAGGCGCCCGGCGGTCACGAAGACCGCGAGCGCGACAAGTGCGAACAATACAATAATTCGGGTCAGGGGATCGGCGGCAAAGGCCGCCGGCGAGGGGCGGGAACCGCTCGCAATTCCGGGTTGGAAAGATCGTGACATCGTCTGCTCCCATATGCGGGCCGAGGGAGGACCGGCGGCCCGGGTTTTTCGCCCTGCATTCGAGCGAAGTCATGGGGACAGACGGACGAACGGACGGAAATTACCTGCCGCCAGGGAGTCGAATAGAATTAACTGTGGGCCCGCCTGCAAGTCCGCGGACGAAAGCGAGGACTATTCTGTCTCGTTGCCCCCGGCCGGGCCGCTAGTCGCCGCTACCGGCGCGTCGGGAATTTGACGCTCCGGCGCAGCCCGTTCGACCCCCAGACGGGGTCCTTGTTCGCCCGTGCCTGTGCCGCCGCCGCCAGCTCCGCCGCGGGCAATTCCGGTGAGCGTGTTTGATTTCGGCGCCAACGCCGGGCGGGCCGCCAACGGATCCTTCTTCGGTATGGCGGTGTTCTTGTTGACCTTGGGCACCGGCGGGTAGAGGGCGCGCTCGCCAGACGACCCGGCTGCGACGCTCCCGGCGGCACTCGCCATAGTCCCGGCAATGGTCCCGGCAATGATCAGCTTGGCAATGACTTTCATAGCGTACCTTTGTCCGGCGTTTCGTCGTAGCCTATCGGGGCTGGATTGCCGAAAACTTAAGAAAGGACGGGATTTGGAGCAAATGCCCGGGGTCGCCATCGAGACCGTGGAGATGCATACCGGCGGCGAGCCGGTGCGCATCATTACCTCTGGCTACCCGCCGGTGAACGGCGCGAGCATCCTTGAGAAGCGCCGCTACGCGCGCGAGCATCTCGATCATCTGCGTCGAATGCTGATCTTCGAGCCGCGTGGCCACAAGGATATGTACGGCGTCATTCCGGTCGAGCCCGACGACGAGCGAGCCGATCTGGCGGTGCTGTTCATGCACAACGAGGGCTATTCGACGATGTGCGGTCATGCCGTCATCGCGCTCAGCCGCTGGGCCGTCGATTCGGGCATCGTCGAGCCGGCGGGCGATCCCACCATTGTGCGCATCCAGTGCCCTTGCGGGCTGGTCACCGCGCGAGTGGCGATCGACATAACGGCCGATGGCAAGGCGCGCACCGGGGATGTCAGTTTCGAGAGCGTCCCAGCCTTCGCCCACAGCCTCGACGCAGTTCTCGAAGTGCCGGACTACGGGCCGGTGACCTTAGATATTGGCTACGGCGGCGCCTTCTATGCCATCTTGCCGGCCGTCTCAGTCGGGCTCGACGTGCGCCGTTCGCCGATCCGCGATCTGGTCGATGCCGGCGATGCGGTGACCAAGGCGGTCACCCGGAAGTTGCCGGTCGAGCACCCAGACGACCCTGACCTGGGATTCGTTTACGGCACCATCCTGACCGACGGCGGGGAGGGGCTGAGCCACGAAGAGCCGAGCGCCAATGTCACCATCTTCGCCGATGCGCAAGTCGACCGCAGCCCAACCGGTTCGGGGGTGACGGCCCGGATGGCGCTGATGGCGGCCAGGGGAATCATTACGCCGGGCCAGCCCGTCTATTTCGAGAGCGTGACCCGGGCGGTGTTCGTGGCAAGGGAGCTCGCGCGCGGCAAACTCGGAAAGCGCGAAACGGTGAGCGTCGAGGTGACCGGCCGCGCCCATTATACCGGCACCGCGCATTTTACTGCCGAGCCCGACGATATGCTGGCGGGCGGGTTTTTGTTGCGGTAGGGATAAAAAAGTGTATTATCTAAAATAATATACTCGGGTAAAGTGTATTATGATAGTTGTTTAGAGGTTAACGAGAATAATAATTAGATACTATCCCCATATATAGTCGCAATGCCCATTTTATTGTACGTATTACTAGTATAAATATATAAGAAATCATTTTTAGATTGTATCTAAGCAATTTTTTAACTATATATTAGCGAATAGTAGAGAAGCTTTATCCACAAGTTGCACTGTGAGGCCGCAATCGGCGTCTGATTCGATGAAGATCCGCTCGCCCGGAAGGGCCGCATGATCAGACACAAGCGGAGATATTAGGGGATTGAGATTTGGTGACATTTCGGCTCGCGCAATCTTTCAAAGCAACCGTAGCGGATCTGCCAGACCGGCTGCAGATGAAAGCTGGACAATAGGATGGAGATTCCGATATTTGGCATTCTTGTCGTGGAAAATCCAAACGACCAGTGGACGCTCGACGAATTGGCGAGGAGCGTCGGCGCCGGCGTTTGCGTGCAGATGTTTACCAAACCCGCCTATGCGCTGGCCTGGCTCGAGGATAATCGGCCTGGGCTCATTCTTGCCAGCTACCGCATGCCCGATATGGGCTGTGAGGAGTACATTTGGCTGTGCCGGCAAATACCCGATCGTGCCGA
>JAPULJ010000008.1 GCA_027295145.1 Alphaproteobacteria bacterium
CAGCTAGCCTTCTGATACGTTTCTCGATCTCAATCCTAAGACCGACGAGCGCTAGGTTTGGATCTTGCTCGGCGATAGCAAGGAACGAGAGTGGTTCATGCTCCGCCACAGGTGGAATCGCGTCCGTTATCCTGTGGCCAGCTTCGCTTAGATCTCTAAGTTTAATCTCCCAACCACCAGGCAGCTTGGACGCCGCAATAACTGATCCTCTAGGTCATGTTGGAGAAACTCGATATCTTCGGGCGGGAGCTGGTAATCAGGCGGTGTTAGATTTGACAATTCCTACATTCCTCGGGACGGTCGGATTTATCTGGCTGTAATGCCGAAATCGCCTCTCTGTGGTGACTTATTGGTGACTTAAAAGAACAAGGGCCTAGCTGTTTCTAGCTAAACCCTTGTTTTAATTGGTCGGAGCGAGAGGATTCGAACCTCCGACCCCTTGACCCCCAGTCAAGTGCGCTACCAGACTGCGCCACGCTCCGCTCAATCCAGGCGCCGACGATGGACGAACCGCTAGCCCCTCTATCTTATGTAAACTAGTCCCGCCGGCCTGACCGTGCAACGGCCCACGCATTGAGGCGTGCTATTGAGAACCCTCGGAAAGCATTTTTTTTGCGGCTTCAAGTTCGTCAAGAGTCGAAATCAACGCCTGGCGTTGTTGGGCACTGAGCTCGGTTCCGTATAGCTCTTTAGGATTAGCCTTACGACCGGCGGGCTTTACTTGCCCAAGAAGACCGCCGAGCGATTTAATCCCACCTTCGCGGAGCAGTTTCTGGACGCCGCGTATCGTATAACCTTCGGTGTAGAGAAGTTCGCGAATACTGCGCAGCAAATCAATATCTTCGGGCCGGTAGTAGCGTCTGCCGCCGCCGCGTTTGAGTGGTTTGATCTGAGAAAACTTAGATTCCCAAAATCTTAGGACATGCTGAGGCACATCAAGTTCGCCAGCTACCTCGCTAATCGTGCGAAACGCCGCCGCCGATTTTGTGATCCCCCGATGGGTCGTTGTTCGGGCAGAGGCCTCTGCCATGATCGGTCTGCCTAGTTGGTTGCGGATCGGGGTTTGTTGATCCGATCTTTCAGAACATGCGAAGCTCTGAATACGAGAACCTTGCGTGGGAGAATTGGAACTTCCTCGCCTGTCTTTGGGTTACGGCCGGTTCGCTGGCCCTTGCCACGAACGATAAAACTACCGAACGACGAGATCTTGACTCCCTCGCCGATGGCCAGCGCGTCCGCGATCTCATCAAGGACAGATTCAACCAGTGACGCTGAGTCGCTGCGCGATAATCCAACTTCCTGATAGACAGCTTCACCCAACTGGGCTCGTGTGACCGTCTTCGACGCCATTTTGTCCCCCCCCCCCATTTCGTCCCGCCAGACGGTAGCGCCCAGCACAGATGGCGTCAATCATTCAGCAGACGTTTGGAACGACCGCACTGGCTCGAATTACGAGCCATGCCCCCCCTTTACCAGCGAATAATCGCCGCCCCCCACGAAAGGCCCCCGCCAATGGCCTCGCAGAGCACGATTTGCCCCGGTTTGATGCGCCCGTCTTTCGAGCCTTGCGCAAGGGCGAGTGGAATCGAAGCGGCTGAAGTATTGGCGTGATCTTCGACCGTTAGAATGATCCGATCTGCTGGGAGATCCAATTTCTTCGCTGTCCCATCGATAATGCGCTTGTTCGCCTGGTGCGGCACCAGCCAGTCGATATCGTCGATCGTCAGATCGTTGGCCTTGAGGGCTTCCCAGACCACCTCCGCCAGCTTTGTAACCGCATGGCGAAATACTTCCGGCCCCTTCATTCTCAAATGCCCGGTGGTCTGGGTCGAGGACACGCCGCCATCGACATAAAGCAGGTCATAGAAGCGTCCGTCTGAATGCAGGTGGGTCGAAAGTACACCCCGCTCGCTGCTTTCGCCATTGGTAGGCTCCGCGCTCAACACTACCGCACCGGCGCCGTCCCCGAACAGCACGCAAGTCGATCTATCGGTCCAATCAAGAATTCTGGAATAAGTTTCCGCGCCGATAACCAGCACCTTCCCTGCTTGCCCCAATTTGATGAAATTGTCGGCAATCCCCAATGCATAGATAAACCCCGAACACACTGCCTGAATGTCGAAGGCCGCGCCTTTTGTCATACCGAGTTGGGCCTGGACGCGAGCCGCTGTCGCCGGAAAGGTCGAATCTGGTGTGGTCGTCGCGAGAACAATCAGATCGATAGAGCTCGCTTCCACACCGGCATCTGACAACGCATCCAACGCCGCCAGTCGACCGAGGTCAGACGTCGTTTCATTTTCGGCGGCGATATGTCGGCGGCGAATGCCTGTTCGGGCAACGATCCATTCATCCGACGTATTCACCGAACTCGCGAGTTCCTCGTTCGTCACAACTTTTTCAGGCAGATACCCGCCACTGCCGATGATGACAGATCGGTAAAGCCTCACGACGCCGCCCGCACAGCGCGCTGGCCGGGATCCTGGTATCTCTCGAGTTCAGCCTTTATTTGATCGACAAAGCCGTTTTTGGCCATATCTACGGCAACCCCGATGGCCGTCGCGAAAGCAAGCGCATCGGACCCGCCATGCGCTTTCACTGATATTCCCCGAAGACCCAGAAACATTGCGCCGTTGTAGCGCCGCGGGTCAACACGAGTCCGTAGCTTCTTCAGCGCGCGCCGCGCCAGTAGGTAGCCTACCCCAGCCAAAAGTGAACTACGGAAAGCATCGCGCAGAAAGCGTGTGTAGAGCTTGGCTGTTCCCTCGGCGGTCTTGATCGAAATGTTCCCACTAAAACCATCGGCAACGACAACATCGACCGTTCCCTCGGCAATATCGGTTCCTTCGATAAATCCGTGGAAATTGAAGTCTGGACCGAATTCCTTGAGAACGCTTGCAGCGTCACGAACGGTGTCGTTCCCTTTGAGATCCTCGGATCCGACGTTCAATAGCCCGACCGACGGTTTGAGCGAACCTAGAACTGATCGCGCGAAAACTTCGCCCATCACCGCAAACTGCACGAGGTTCGTTGAAGAACATTGGATATTGGCGCCCAGATCGAGCATGACGCTCTCGCCACGCAATGTCGGAAAGAACGAAGCCATGGCAGGACGATCAATCCCAAGGATAGTTTTGAGTGAGAATTTTGACATTGCCATTAGAGCGCCGGTATTACCGGCCGAGACCACTCCTTCAGCCTTGCCGTCGCGGACGGCGTCGATCGCCAGCCGCATGCTCGATTCCCGCCCCGAACGCAGCGCTACTGCCGGTTTTTCATCTGCTGCAATAGCCGCATCGGTGTGAATATAATCACACACTTTGCGCAATCGCGGCATGCGTTTGAGGATCGGCTTGAGCTTCGCCTTGTCTCCGACGAGCAAGAAGCATACTTCCGGCCATCGTCGCCGCGCAATATTTGCTCCCTTGAGCACGCAACGCGGAGCGTGATCGCCGCCCATAGCATCCAATGCTATTGTAATTTGACCGCTCACAGCGTTTGACCCCGTGGATCGACCCTATAGGCCACCTGAGCGGGCGCTCTAGACGGTCTCCTCAGGTTCGATGACTTGTCGGCCTCGATACTTGCCGCTACTCATATCGATGTGATGCGGTCGGCGAAGTTCGCCGCTATCCTTGTCTTCGACATAGGTCGAGCGCTTCAAAGCATCGTGCGAACGCCGCATGTTGCGGCGCGACTTCGAAGTCTTTTTCTTAGGAACTGCCATGTTTCAATACTTCCTTCGATGCCCTGATTAGGGTCCTTATCTATCTACAAATACGACTACGGACAAGCACCTTACTTAACCGTTGTCCTCTTTGCGTCCGAATGGCATGAGTTTGCCGATCTCGGCAAGCGGATTGGCCAGACCAGCCTCGACTGCGCGCTCGGCCGTGACCTCGAAGACGGCTCCTGGCGCCCTCGGGTATGGATCGAGTGCTAATGACAATTGCTGAGAAACCGCCTCGCCGATATCTATTCTACCCTGAACTAGCGGCTCCGGCCAGAGTTCGTCATCGATCGTCACCTCGAGTGAACCAATACTGTTCGGATTGGCGTCTTCCTTGAAGAAAAGCTCGAATTCTTCGTTGAGCTCTTGGTGCACCGGCCGAAGCGCTACGACACAGCTTTGCACGCACCGGGCCTTGAATTTCGCCTTCAATCTGACCAAACCGTCTGACGTGCGAGATAGACCAATCTTTGCATTCAACCCATCGAGACTAAGAAGACCCAGGCGATCGGCCAGGGCCTTGCGCTCGGCCTCGTCGGCTTCGATCGTATGCCTCTCAATCGGGGGGCCTAGGCTCGCGCAATCCACTAGCCGAGAGAACTCAGCTCCAGGTTCCAGGCCCTCGGCCATCGTCAATCTACCCCAACTGAATTGAAGCGCGCATCAAACAAAACGCCGTGCAAACGCGCCGCATGAAGCGCGATGCAGCAATAAATGGGGCGTCATTGAAACACAAGCAAGATCAGCGCGATGCTTCCAGGCATGGCGGAGCTCCGAAACTCACCCGTCCCGATAGGAGATCCGTTCCGTCGAACCTCGACAGCGACGCCATCTCGCGGCGAATGTAGCTTGCCATGTCCGAAGCTTGGTGAGCGGGCGGTGAGACTGTGCCGTAGACATTTCGCGTGACAGCGTCCTCAAGTAAACCCTTGGGCCCATCGAGCCCTTTTTCGTAGACTTCGGCGCGGCCGTAGAAGGCCGTCGCCATGCGTTTTACTCGGCGACCGACCCCGAGATCGCCTGCTCCGAGTTCCCGCAGATTCCGATCCATGTCGGCGAACAAATGGTCGAACAGGGCTTGAGCGATGGCTTTTCCCTCGGAACCCGCGCCTCTCAGGCTCCGCAGGACCATGACGGTATGCACGACGATCAATTCGAACCGCCCGTCCAAAGTATCGGGGACTCCCATATACTCGTAGAATTCAGATTGCCTAGCCTGTGCGACAATGGCCATGTAAAGATCGGACGCCCGCAACGCCTCTTCCCTTCGACGAAATATTGCTCTCAACCGCATTGAAGCCAAGCAAATGCGGCCAATATTGACAGACGGGGCAACCGGTGCGAGTTTTCAGGTGTGACGCTCCGTGTTGGTGGCGTGGGGTTAACCATGCCAGGGAAATAGTGTGCAGCGGAAGAGGATTCCAGTGCTGGACGAGGTCGAACGCATGAACCGGATAGTGAAAATTGGCGTGGCCGCCGTAATAGTCGCGATGGTTGGCGCTTGCGCCCCGCGCGTTGCGACGCTCGGAAACGCGCCCCAAAAGGAACAAGTTGCCAAGCTGAAGCCGGGCCAAAGCAAGGCTCAAGTGCGCCGCACCCTGGGCTCACCATCCTCCATCGCATTGTTCGACAAAAACACTTGGTACTACATCAGTAAACGCGAAGAGAGTTACGCGTTCTTCAAGCCAAGGGTTAAGAAACAGAAAGTCCTGATCGTACGTTTCAACAATGTTGGCACGGTGAAGGAAATTAGGACCCTGGGTTTAGCCGATGCGCGTGAAGTTAAATATGTCGATACCGAAACCCCGACCATGGGTCGAGAAGACGGATTGATCACCTCGATGATGCGGATTTTGCTCGGCCAACGAAGTATCTTCGGCGCTGGCGATAGCAGTATCGGCCGTTGAAATAAAACTTACGAGCGCTCTCCAGAAAAAGGGCCCCGGAGGCTAAACCTCTAGGGCCTTTTATTTCGAGCTAATCGATCCTACGCTTAGGAGTGCGCCAGCACCGCGAGTAGCATTAGAGCCACGATGTTCGAAATCTTGATCATCGGGTTTATCGCGGGCCCTGCCGTATCCTTGTAAGGATCGCCGACCGTATCGCCGGTCACAGCCGCTTTGTGAGCCTCCGAGCCCTTGCCGCCGAGGTTACCGTCCTCAATGTACTTTTTAGCGTTGTCCCAGGCGCCGCCGCCCGCCGTCATTGAGATTGCGAGGAACAGCCCGGTGACGATGATCCCCAGAAGCATCGCTCCGACCGCTGAGAAAGCTGCAGATTTCCCACCGATCACCAGGACGACGAAATACAAGGCGATTGGCGTTAAAATCGGCAGCAGTGACGGGACGATCATCTCCTTGATCGCCGCGCGCGTCAGCAAGTCAACGCAAGTGCCGTATTCAGGCTTCGCCTTGCCCTGCATGATGCCCTTGATCTCGCGGAATTGACGGCGAACTTCCTCCACGACTTGCCCGGCAGCGCGTCCCACTGCCATCATAGCGATCGAGGCAAACAGGTAGGGCAACACCCCACCAATTAACAATCCAACGATCACGTAAGGGTTGGTGAGTGTGAAATCGACCTTGACGCCTTCGAAGTATGGGAACTTGGCGACGTCCGAACTGAAGAATTTTAGGTCTTCGGTATAGGCGGAAAACAAAACCAGAGCACCAAGGCCTGCCGAACCGATCGCGTAGCCCTTGGTAACCGCCTTCGTCGTGTTGCCAACCGCGTCCAGCGCATCGGTCGTCTTCCGCACCTTCTCAGGCAGTTTCGCCATTTCTGCAATGCCGCCCGCATTGTCTGTGACTGGACCGTAGGCATCGAGCGCCACCACCATTCCGGCCAACGCCAGCATCGTTGTTACCGCGATGGCGATGCCAAAAACCCCGGCCAACAGATGGGAAGTGATGATTCCAGCCACGATGATCAGCGCGGGAATGGCCGTGGCCTCCATCGAAACGGCGAGGCCCTGAATAACGTTCGTGCCGTGCCCGGTGGTGGAAGATTTTGCGATGCTCAAAACCGGCCTGTAGTTGGTGCCTGTGTAGTATTCGGTCACCCAAATGAGCAGACCCGTAACGGCGAGACCAACAAGCCCGCAATAGTAAAGATAGCGTCCGGTGAAGTTACTACCTCCGGCCGAAAATTCCGTGTCCATTCCGATCACGAAATCGGTAACCGGCCATAACAGAATGACCGATAATACCGTAGTTGCTATGAACCCTTTATAGAGCGCGCCCATTATGCTCTGGCTCGAACCGAGCCGAACGAAGAATGTCCCAATAATTGAGGTAATGATGCAGGCGCCGCCGATTGTCAGCGGGTAGAGCATCATTTTGGCGGACAAGGCTTCGTTGCCGGCGAAGAATATCGATGCCAGAACCATGGTCGCGACAACCGTCACCGCATAAGTCTCGAACAAATCGGCCGCCATGCCAGCGCAATCGCCAACATTGTCACCGACATTATCGGCGATCACGGCTGGATTCCGCGGATCATCCTCTGGAATACCGGCCTCGATTTTGCCGACGAGATCGGCGCCTACATCGGCGCCCTTGGTGAAAATGCCGCCGCCTAGGCGCGCGAAGATCGAGATCAGCGAAGCGCCAAAGCCAAGGGCAACAAGCGCGTCGATTTTCTCGCGTTCCCCGACCCCAATGTAAAGGAGCACTGCATAGTATCCAGCGACCGCCAATAACGCCAGTCCGGCAACGAGCATGCCCGTTACCGCGCCCGAGCGAAAAGAAATCGCGAGACCGTCCGCCAGACTTTTACGCGCCGCCTCAGCGGTACGAACATTGGCGCGGACCGAGACGTTCATCCCGATATATCCGGCTGCGCCTGAAAGTAGCGCGCCAACCAAGTAGCCGATTCCAACCTTGAGGCCTAGTAGACCCCAAATCACAGAGAATATTACCGCACCAACGATGCCGATGGTTGTGTACTGCCGGTTCAAGTAGGCACGGGCGCCTTCTTGAATATGGCCGGCAATTTCCTGCATACGCTTGTTGCCGGCCGGTGCCGATAGAATGGAACGCGAAGCCCACACACCGTAGCCCAACGCCAGCACGCCACAGGCGAGCACGTACCAAAGTAACTGAGACATTTACTGGAACCCTTTTTTGATATTCGCGATGCAAGCCGGAGACCATCCCGGTCATGCACGTGCCCCGCCTCCCCCGGCGGAGAATCCGGCCGGACCATGCCAGAATTCCAGCGCAGGTGCAATGGCCCCGGAAACCTAGGCGGCTGTAGTAAAATCCTCGTGGGTGGATTACCCGCTCAGGTCCGCACGATCGGCATCGGGTAACTGAGTCGCACTTAGAAGCGCCGACTGGCGACCGCCTGCACGAGCACATTCTTGACCTTGCCAGGGCCCATAATCTTAACAGTGGATTTGAGCAAAAGCGCCTTGATCTCCTCCAGATTAATTTTGAACAGCAACCTGGGGCGGTGAGCGATATATCGATTGAGTACTCTAAGGAAATCATCGCGCAAAAATAACATTTTTGCAGTTACCTCTGGCCGAATGCTGGGATCGCGGAGTTCGAGCAGAACCTTAATTGTAATGTGACCTTCTAGGCCGCTGCGGCGAATCACCGGCAGAATCAGGCGCTTGATTTCGTAGTATTGCAGCGAGGCGGCGGCCACCGCCGGGCGAGGACCGCTCGCCACGAACAGCATTGCCGTCAGCAGGAGCAAATAAAAACCTCGCGGTCGCCAAGCTGATCTTATGTCGGGCAAAGTTGTTTCGCCGTAATCCATAGACAATGACATAGCGCAGGCCGATAAACAACGGGTAAACCCGATGGTCAAACATCCTAAAAGTGTTTATATCCGTGCGATTCGAGCTCTATTGGTGACCCGTCTTTCCCTAATAGAGTGACCCCCTGACCGATTTCAACGGAGCCGATCTCGGTCACCGGAACGCCTGATTCGCTGGCCACAGTTACGATTTCATCGGTCCGATCCGCGGGGGCCATGAACAACATCTCGTAGTCATCACCTCCGGCGACCACCGTCTCCAAGAGCTGCGGGTCGGTCCCGACCGCATGCCGGGCAGCCGCCGACAGCGGCACGCGCGCCACCTCGATGACGGCGCCAACACCGGAGGCAACGCAGATGTGCCCAAGATCACCCGCCAGCCCGTCGGAGACATCGATGGCGGCACTGGCTATTCCTTGGAGTCGTTGGCCTAGGGCAACCCGAGGTTCGGGTAGCCGAAAGCGGTGTTTCAAATAGTCCCGATCGTCCTTCCCCAGCCCACGGAGTTTTTTGGTGAGAACCTTCAAGCCCATCGCCCCGTCACCGATCGTCCCCGAGACGAATACGCGATCGCCGGCGCGCGCGCCGGATCGCCGCAAACCTCCGTTTAGCGAGACGTAACCCAAAGCCGTTGCCGACAGTGCGATCGGTCCATTTGTGGCTGTGGTATCGCCGCCGATAAGGGTTACGGAGAATATTTTCTGATCTACGCCCAACCCACGTGCGAAAGCTTCTACCCAATCGGCCGTTGCCTCATCGCGCAGGGCCATGGTCAAAAGATAAGCGAAAGGAACGGCCCCCATCGCTGCGAGATCCGATAGATTGACGCGCAGCAGCTTGCGGCCGATTAGCTCCGGTGGATCACCGGGAAAAAAGTGGACACCTTCGATCAGTGCGTCCGCGGTTGCTACGAGCCGCTGCCCCGGAACTATATCGAGGATCGCAGCGTCGTCGAGGAGGCCGAAAGCGCCCGATTCTCCTCGCGCGAGCGGCGCGAGGTAGCGGGCGATCAGCTCGAACTCATCCAGGTTCGGCCGGTGCATCACCGGGTCGAGCCTTCATCTCATCCGCCCGCTTGCTGCGGGCCAAGCTGTCAAGTACGCCATTCACGAAACCGGGCTCGTTGCCATTAAAAAATGCGCGAGCGATGTCGACATACTCGGATATGGCGACGCGCGGAGGAATATCCTCGCACATGGCAATCTCATAAGCGCCGCATCGAAGGATTGAATGTAGGACGCGGTCCAAACGCTCTATCGTCCATCCCTCCGCGAGGGCGCCTTCGATCAAAACGTCCAACGCATTGCGCCCTCTGGCAACGCCCATGACGAGTTTGGAAAAAAACTCTCGGCCCGCCGGGTTGCCGCTGATTGGCTCCAGGAATTCTGGCAATCTGTGCTGAACAAACTCTGCCACAATGCGTTCTACCGGAACCGATGTTGCGTCCAGTTGGTAGATCGCTTGAACGGCGGATAAACGTGCTGCGCCTCGAATGGACGCGCTGGCTGCACCATCGTTATTGTGGGGCTTGGTCGACGCCGCCACGTCATTGCCTCGGGAAGAGCCGGAAAAAACGTTTCATCTCGACCATTTCGAGAGCCGCCCGTGCCGCGACAGCGCCTTTGTTACCTCTATCGACCGCCGCACGCTCAATTGCCTGATCCTTGGTCTCGCATGTCAAGATGCCAAACCCTATGGCCAAAGTGAACTCGCTATGGAGGTCCTGTAGCGCGCGGGCACTTTCCCGGCAAACCAAATCATAGTGACTGGTTTCACCGCGAACCACACAGCCCAAGGCTACGTAAGCATCAAACCGCCGCCGCACCGGATTAAATTCCCGGGACTTGACCGCAAAACGGATCGCCGCCGGGATCTCCAGGGCTCCAGGCACAGCAAACCTCTCATAGCTAACACCTGCATCGTCGAGTACGGCTTCAGCGCCCTTGACGAGTTCATCGGCAATATCTTCATAGAATCGCGATTCGACCACCATAACATGTGGGATATCGTGCGATTCGGCGTTCTCGGGCATCTACTCCTCCGTATCGGGGATGGGTCTCCGGTCGACGATTCTCAGACCGTAGCCTTCGAGCCCGATGACCACGCGATTGGTATTGGTGAGGAGGATCATATCGCGCACCCCAAGGTCGAGCAAAATTTGTGCGCCGACGCCGTAGTCGCGCAAACGAATAGGCGCTGGCGTTGCTCCCTCGGGCGCCTTGATGGCGCTGGCGCTGCGTTCACGCACTCGGTCCGAAAGCGATGTCGCCCAGCTTTCGCGGATCAATACGACAACACCTCGCCCCTCTTCGCCGATCATTTCCATCGACTTCCGGAGCTCACCGACGCGCCCCTCCTCCATATCGCCCAGCACATCGCGAAAGACCGACAGTGCATGCATACGGACCAAAACCGGCTCGCCCGTCGTGATGTCACCCTTGACTAACGCCAGATGCTCGGCATAGGCCACTCTGTTGACAAACACATAGGTATTGAATGCTCCGCCGAATCGGCTCTCGAAAGTCGTGCTGACCGTTCGTTCGACGATCCGGTCGTGGCGGCGTCGATATTCGATCAGTGAGGCGATGGTCCCGAGCTTGAATCCGTGACGCTGGGCGAATTGTACCAGATCAGGCATCCGCGCCATGGTGCCGTCTTCGTTCATGACCTCGCAGATAACGCTGGACGGATTGAGTCCGGCAAGCCGCGCGATGTCGACCGCCGCCTCGGTATGACCGGCGCGAACCAGAACGCCACCCGATCGTGAAACCAGCGGGAAGACGTGGCCTGGCGTTACGATGTCTTCAGAAGACTTGGTCGGATCGATGGCGACGGCAATCGTATGAGCCCGATCGTGAGCCGAGATACCCGTCGTCACCCCGTCACGAGCCTCGATTGATATCGTGAACGCTGTCTCAAGTCGGGACTGGTTTCGCTTGGTCATCAAAGAGAGGCCAAGTACCTCGACTCGCTCCGGCGTCAAGGCAAGACAGACCAGCCCGCGCCCGTGAGTAGCCATGAAATTGATCGCATCGGGCGTTGCCATCTGGGCTGGCACAATGAGGTCGCCCTCGTTCTCGCGATCCTCATCGTCGACCAAAATAAACATACGCCCATTACGCGCCTCTTCGACGATTTCATCCACGTCCGAAATATACTTGCCGTAGTTCACGTTCATTCCTTGCCCAGCTGGCGAGCAACGTAGCGCGCAAGCACATCGACTTCCAGATTGACAAAGCTGCCAACATCAAGATCGCCAAGGGTCGTGGCGTTTTGTGTATGGTCGATCACATTGATCCCAAAAGAGCTATTCTCGACTTCATTGACGGTCAACGACACGCCCTGAAGCGTCACCGATCCCTTCGGCGCCAGAAATCGCAGGAGGTCTTGGGGTGGCTCGAATGCTAAACGGATGCTCGCCCCTTCAGGCTCGCGAGAAATTACCCTCGCAACCCCATCAATGTGCCCAGTAACGATGTGACCGCCGAGCTCGTCACCGACCTTTAGCGACCGCTCGAGGTTGATTTTCTCACCAACCTGCCATTCTCCGAGCGTTGTACGCGCGAGGGTCTCAGCCGAGGCCTCGACTGCAAACCATCCCGCGGCTTTGTCGACAACGGTCAGGCAGGGACCCGAACAGGCTATCGATGCCCCCAGACCCAGCCTTTTTGTATCGTCTTTGGTCTCTATCTCAAAGCGCGTATCGGAAGCTTCCTCCGCGGACACGATCGCCTTTACCCTCCCGATATCGGTGATAATTCCAGTAAACACGGAGCCCGCCGATCAGGAGCGCGTCAGCGTGAGCCGAACCGCGCCAATTTCGATCGCCACACCTTGCTCGATCTGAGCTTTCTCACCGACCGCCAGAGTGCGGCCGTTTACCCTGGTGCCATTTGACGAATTGAGATCCTCCATGGTCAAGCGATCGCCCAGCGCGATTCTGGCGTGCGCCCGTGAAACACTGTCGTCTTTCAGAATAAGTCTGGCTTTTTTTGCGCTGCGGCCGACGATCAGGCCATCGGGATCAGCGCGCAAGTCCAACTCGCTGATGTTGAGCCGCACCGCCATTCCGTTGGAATCGAAACCCGACAAGATCCATCCACTGCTTTCCGTCGGCTCCTCGACACCGTTTGCACTCACACCAATCGTTCTCGGATTTTCACCGGAGGATGCTACCATCGGACCACGGTCCTTCGCCGGTCTACTTCCTCCAGCGCCATGATCGCCATCAGGCGTCGGCTCTCCAGCAAATTGACCCTATGAGCGATCATCGCCAGTATGACCTCCAACTACGATGACGTTTCCGCCTGATGCCGTCTCAACGAAGTTTCATTTCTCGATGACTGGCCGGCGAACTTTCCACCGATGGCGGCAATTGTACCGCCTAGCGTCGGCCAAATGAAACCGAACTTATCATTTGGATAGACGCGGGAAACCTCGTCCACCGTGGTGTACGAAGCCATCGCTGAGGATTGTGGCGAACGCCACCAACTCAACGAGATCTCATCTCACACAGATACAAATTTGCCTTACGTCAAATCTTAAAACTAAAAACTTCAGAGCGCTCGGCATCCTTTGCCCTAGAACATCGTTTCCAAGACCCTATCCGGCGGGGCATGACCATCGACGAAGGTCTTGATATTGATGATGACTTTCTCGCCCATATCGACGCGGCCTTCAACGGTGGCCGAACCCATATGCGGCAACAAAACGACGTTGTCGAGTTCGAGCAGTTTAGGATTGATGGCGGGTTCATGTTCAAAGACATCGAGGCCGGCGCCGGCAATCAGGCTGGAAGTGAGCATTCGCACCAGTGCGGTTTCGTCGATCACCTCCCCGCGCGAAGTGTTGACGATGTACGAGCTCGGCTGCATCAGTTTGAGACGCCGCGACGACAGCAGATGAAAGGTCGCCGGTGTGTGCGGACAATTCACCGAGACAATGTCCATATGAGCGAGCATCTGGTCAAGGCTTTCCCAGTACGTCGCCTCAAGCTCATTTTCGATGTTTTCGTGGACGTTTCGGCGGTTGTGGTAGTGGATTGAAAGGCCAAAGCCGCGCGCGCGCTTGGCCACTGCCTGGCCGATCCGGCCCATTCCGACGATCCCCAGGCGCTTGCCCCAGATGCGGCGCCCGAGCATCGCCGTCGGACCCCAACCCTGCCACTCGCCGGAGCGCATCAGACGCTCGCCCTCTGCCAGTCGCCTTGGAACAGCAAGAATCAGCGCCATCGTCATGTCGGCGGTGTCTTCGGTCAGCACGCCGGGTGTGTTGGTAACCGTGATCGCCCGCTCTCGCGAGGTAGCAAGGTCAATGTGATCGACACCGGTGCCGAAGGAGGCGATCAGCTTCAATCGCGGCCCGGCGCTGGTCAGAATCGTCTTGTCGATCGTATCGGTCACCGTTGGGACGAGCACGTCGGCCGACTTCACGGCCTCAATGATCTCCGCTTGGCTCATGGGCCGGTCGTCGCGATTGAGGCGCGTCTCGAACAGTTCCATCAAGCGTGTCTCAATGGCGTCCGGAAGCTTGCGCGTCACCACAACGAGCGGCTTAGTCTGGGCCATACCCGGCCTCCTCCCCTCCCGCGATTTTGTTGCCATGGCCATAGCAAGCGCATCGTGCGATGTCCAGCAACAAGCAACGATCGCGCGGATTCCTTGACCCACACCACGAGGCTCGCCCATAAGAGGCCGACCAACCCCTGAGACGGACTTAGGAATGGCGGCTGCCTGTTCGACCCACCGATCTTTCTCAAAAGCCTGCCGAGCGACGATCGTTCTTGCCGTGATTCTGGCTGCAGCGGCGACTATTGCTGCCGAATCCAAACGTCAGCTCCCCCGGTTCGTTTCCTTGCGGAGCAACGAGATCAATGTCCGCACCGGCCCCGGTGAACGCTATCCGGTGCAATGGGTGCTTCGGCGGCGCTTTATGCCGGTTGAAATCATCGCGGAGTTCGAGATCTGGCGCAAGATCCGCGATTGGGAAGGTGCGATTGGTTGGGTGCATCAAAGGACACTGACAGGCCGCCGATCGATCATCGTAACCGGCCAGATCCGTACGCTGAGGCGCAGGCCGCGGATCGATGCACCCGCCGTGGTACGGGCCGAGCCAAAAATCGTCGGCCGATTGCTTTCATGCCAAATATTCTGGTGCCGGGTGGAAATTCAGGGCCACCGTGGATGGCTACGGCGACGTACTTTTTGGGGCGTCTATCCCAAAGAATTTGTCAAGTAACGATACGTCAACGACGGACAAGTGCCGATTATATATGAAATTTCAACGCGGTCTTCTCGGCACGATATGTTCTGATTGGAGCGGCCTCGATATCGCCCCAATCCAGGGATAACGATAGAGCTCGTCGCGTAATGAATTTTCATGGGCTGAATCTCGAACTGAGATTCGATACGCATGACCATTTCAGGGCCGAACATTGATATACTAAATCCATGGTAATGTGGCGTTCTTGACTCTAGATATTGTGGTATGGCGCGCATAACACGATTTGCACCCGACCCCGAGGATCCCAATCGTGGCGGTAAATCGTCCCGATCCTCGCGCCGTCGTCAGCCATCGAAGCGTCATCGCTCAATTTTAGGGAGGTTGCTGCGCTGGACTTTCAAATGGTCTCTGGTTGCCGCTGTGTGGTTCTTCATTTCCGCCACCGGCCTGATCGCCTGGTACGCTTACGACCTTCCCGACGTGGAAAAATTGCAGAACACTGTCCGGCGACCGGCCATTGTGCTGACTGATAGACGCGGCAACACAATCGCCACCTACGGCGATCTCTATGGTACCGCGGTACGGCTCAGGGACCTGCCGAAGTACCTGCCGCAGGCGGTAATTGCGATCGAAGACAAACGATTTTACACACATTTCGGGGTCGATCTTCAAGGGCTCATGCGGGCTATTTGGGTCAATATTCGTCAGCGCCGGATCCGCGAGGGCGGCAGCACGATTAGCCAGCAACTGGCCAAGAACCTTTTTCTCACGCC
>JAPULJ010000080.1 GCA_027295145.1 Alphaproteobacteria bacterium
TATAAATCATGGCGATCTATTGAAGACCTGCACCAAACCCAATTGGGCGAATATGGCGGCGTTTTTTGCCCGTGATGGATTGCGTTTGGCGAAAAGGGCAGCAGAGCGGAGAAAGTGCACTATCTGGGGGCAGGACATGATGTCTCCTAGCGAGAGGCGAATACGAAAAGAATGCTCAAAACTGGCGTTGACGGACTGAGCTAAACGGAGCGCCTCACGAAGGCGAAGTGAGTCGTCAGCTTCGAACAAGGCGCTCCGGCAAGCCCTCCAACCGACCAGTTTCAGCAAGCAACTCACCGCGTGAGCCGTGCAGCACATACCGCCCTCCTCGGCGGCTCACGCATCGCGTCTCTGGTCCATGGTCTCCCTCGCGAACTATCGACACCACCAGAACCGCACAGTCACATGGCAGATATCGATGCCCCGCTGAAACAACAGGTCTTCGACCTGCCGCAGTGACAGTGGGTAGAGGATGTACATCATCACCGTGAGACGGATCATCTCGGGTGAGCTGTGGAAATACCGAAAAGGATTGCGCATCGCCGGAGGCGACGGATTAGCACCACAAGCCTCAAGTCGATATTTTCTAGCAATGCCTATTGAAGTTGTTGCAGGTGCCGCCAGCACGCCCTTTCAGGGTTTGAGCACGATGCGGCCAAGGATCTGGCCGTCCCGCAACTCGTTGAGTACCGCGTTGGCCTCGGCGAGCGGCCGGGCGGCGACAGGGATCGACGGCACCTTGCCCGCGCGCGCCAACGCCATCACCGCGTGCATCTCCTGGAGCGTGCCGACGTAGGAGCCGCGGATATTGAGCATCATCAGCGGCATCAACACCATCGCCAGCGGCATGGCGTCGCCATAGAGGCCGACCGATACCAGCGTACCACCCTTGCGCAATACATCGAGGCCGAAACGCGCGGTCTCGGGCCGGCCAACGAAGTCGATCGCCGCCGCCGCCCCGCCGCCGGTGATCTCGCGTATCTTGTCAACAGCGTCGGGAACGCTGTTATCGACGGTCTCGTCGGCGCCGGACTGGCGCGCCAGGCTGCGCTTGGTGTCGTCGATGTCGGCCACGATGATTTTGCCCTTGATCACCGATTTACCGAAGACCACTGCGGAGAGCCCGACGCCGCCGGCGCCGATCAGCACGACATCATCGGCCTCGGTCTTGGCGCCGGTCTTCATGAGCGCGCTGTAGGCGGTAAGGCCGGAACAGGCATAGGTGCACGCAAGCTCGGTCGGCAGGCCGCTGTAATCGATCAGATACTTGGCGTCGGGCACAAGGACGTGATCGGCGTAGCCGCCGGGTGCGCGCACGCCGACGGTGCGCTGGTTCAGACACAGAAGCTCCTCGTCGCGCAGGCACACATCGCACGTGCCGCAGCCGATCCATGGATAGACAACCCGCTTGTCTCCGATCTCGACGCCGCCCTCATCGGGTCCAGGCACGTCGGGGCCCAGCGCCACGACCACACCGACGACCTCGTGCCCCATCGTAAAGGGCGGCGTGATACCGCGGTCGGCCAGCGTCAGCTTCTTGCCGTCGCCAAGCAAATACTCCCCTTCCCAGAGATGCAAATCGCTGTGGCACACGCCGCAGGCCTCGACCCGCACCAGTATTTCGCTTCCCTCGGGCTCGGGCGTTTCGCTTTCGCGCGCCTCAAGCGGCTTGCCGTTCTCGATGACCTGATAGCTCAGCATGACCATTTCCTCGTTTTCCCGGCGACATTCTAACATCCTCTCTCACCAGAGGACGACAAGCATGACCCGATAATTCCAATTCGGCGTTTGTTGCTGCGTTACCTTTTTATCGAGCGGCTCAATTCAGACGCTGGCTCGAAATCCTTTAACCCGACTGCTCTACTACGGCACATGTTTCAAACAAAATCGACCGGTCCTCGCCCGCCGGTGGCGCGTAGGATCGAGCCGAAGACCGACTCGAACATTTCGGTTCCCGAGACGCCAGCCATTGGCTGCTCCTTACGGATTGTCAGCGTCGCACCATCCTTTCCTTTGGCTTCGACAATCGCGATGCCGACGTTGACTGCAGGATCTGCAATCAATCTTGCGCTGCAGCGATCGAGGCCAATCGTGGCAATTGCGCAAGTCACCATCGTGTTGACGTTGCGCGGAAAGCGCCTGCCAATCTCGCGGGCGGTGCCGGCAAACACAATTGTACGTTCCGTGATCGCGGACCCTTCGATTCCGGACTCTGAGAAATCGATCGCGGCCGGATGCTTCTCGAAAGCGATCATCACCTCGCTCCAGTTTGCACTGCAATCCAGCAGACTGTCGACACCGACAAGAGCGCCATGGGGGATGAGGAGGCGTTTCCCGCTGGCGGCGGCAGTCTTGCTGAGATTATGATAAAGTGTGTCATCCACCAGTGCGGAGACTGAGAGCGGGAGGTAGTCGGCGAGTTCAAGGAACTTCATCCCGTATTCACGGGTGATACACGGATGGGCGACCTCTACGATTAGATCGGGATTACGATCTGACACACCATTGAGGTCTGCCAGTTGGATCCCAGGTGCTAAACCAACGAGTTTCTGCGCCGAGCGATTCCAAACAAACGCAACATCGAGACCAAGTTCGGGCGCGCTTATAATCCGATGGTAGATGCCGCGGCCGAGAAATCCGAATCCGATTATTCCGACCTTGACGCGCTGCGATCGCATGTCCGTCATCATCGGGGGCGATCAACGCAAGGCGAACGGTGCAATTATCGTCGGAGTGCTTATCGCGAGCCACTGCGTCTGCTTGATTGTGTGTCGTGGTGCAGTCTTGCAATGGTGTATGCCTCTAGGACGGTTACTGTTGCCAGAACCGACTTTGGGCGGGAGCGGCTTGCCGTTCTCGATGACCTGATAGCTCCGCATGATCGTCTCCCCCCGCCGTTGCCATTTACCCGGCGGCATTATTGTACGCTCTATCACCGGAGGAGGACACGCATGACCCGATATTTCCCATTCGGCTTTCTTGCTCCGCTAACGTAGGGAAATCCGATGCGGAACCTGAAGGAAGCGAATATGACCGACGCGGCCCTCGGGAATCTTGAGAACTGTGCCGACCCACGCCTCAAAGACGTTATGCCCCCTATATCGGCCGCCAAGAATCCATAGATTTCGTTCAGGAGACGATTTTTTTTTTGATATAGGCGCATATCCATCCTGCTTGTACAGCCCTCTATTTGCGATGAATATTGATACCGCTTGTTGTGGTGTGCCAGGACCGGCAAACCGCGGATGACTACGCCGTGGGCGGCCGATTGTGCCGCTGGGATCGCTCGCTTATTGTTCCACTGCCAAGTCCGCATCCGGGCGCGCATCATAAGGAAACTGTGCCATGTCTCTCGACGCAGACTTTTACAAGGCTGTCGAGCCCCTGTTTGTGCCGGGGATGGGCACCGAACATGTCGGCCCGCTGCTTTACTCGATGGTTCGCATGATCCGGCCGCGCACCGCGCTTGAGGTTGGTCTCGGCTACACCTCGCCCTTCCTTGCCAGAGCGCTGAAGGACAATCTTGAGGAGGACGCCGCAGATCGCAAGGTGCTGGCCGAGGCAGCCGAGGATGACCAGCGCCGTGTCGTGCTGCGCAAGGAGTTCTTCGAGCTGCCTTACGCGCCCCGGTTAATCGCGATCGACAACTATTCCGACAATGACACCTCCGCGCCGCGCGTGCTCGAATCGCTGTATGGACTCGGCCTCGACGATCTAGTCGACGTCCACCAGGTCGATTTCCGTGGCCACGCCGGCAAGTTGGACCGGGCGTTGTTACCGCTCGACTTCGTCTGGTTCGATGCTGGCGGTCCGCTCGAATACATCGATTTTTTGAAGGAGTACTGGCCGCTTCTCAATCCCGAGCACGGCCAGCTCGTGCTGCACTTCACTTATTGGAATCTGACTGGGATGTATCAGGGTCGCGAGGTCTCAAACATGCTCTGCGGATCTATCACCAACGAGCTCAAACGCCAGCAGACCAGTGCCGGCTTCGATGCTCGCTTCGAGGTGCTGAGCCTGCTCGAGCCGCACAAGGGACGCCAGGGCAGTGTCACACTGGTGCGTAAGCTAGCCCCAATCTCTATGTGCCGGGACTCCGACTTCCGCGACGAGATGGCCGAGATCTACGGTGCAACTCCCCCGCCGATGCCGGTTTTGCGCTAGGTCCAAGCGATATTCAGGGATCACACGAGGTAAATTATTCTGCATCGAGGGCGTTCCGCCGGTAATGATCCGCGTCTCCTGGCCCAGGGACGACCGCCTGCCGGCGATCACCCATGCCGACCGCACCGCCCGGGTGCAGACGGTGAACAAAGAGCACGATCCCCTGTTTCACGGGCTTCTTGCCGACATCGGCACGCGAACCGGCATCCCGGTAGCGCTCAGTACATCCTTCAACATGGCCGGCGAGCCGATCGTCGAGAGCCCCAACGACGCGATGCAGACCTATCTAAGCTCGGGCATGGACGCACTCTTCATCGGACCTTACCGGGTCCGCCGGTGAAGGATTTCACCAGAAGCCAAAGCCCAGATTCCGGCAAGCGCGACCGTTCGGTGTTTGAGGGAACTTATAACGGTCATTTTTTATGTCCGTTGGTGTTAGGTGCGCTGGGCCGTTAAACCCCCAGCTCTTGCGCCGCCAACTCGGTTCCCTTGACCCGCGCGGTGATTTTGGCGAAGGCGGTTTCGCGCGCCGTCGAGACATCATCGGCGAATGGGGAGAAGCCACAATCGTCGGTCGTGCCGAGGCGCTCGAGCGGAATGAAATCGGCCGCCTGCAGCACCCGGTCGCGCACCTCCTCGGGGCTTTCCACCTTGGGATCGATGGGGTCGATGACGCCGACGAAGATGCGGTTTGCCGCCTTCCCGTGTTCGGCGATGATCTTCAGGACCCGCGCTTTATCGATTTCGCTGGCCAGCTGGATATAGAAATTGCCGGCCTTCAGTTTGAACAGGTCGGGCAGCAGCTCGGCATAATCGATGTCTGCGCTATGGGTCGAATCGTGGTCGCCGCCGGGGCAGGTATGAACGCCGATGCGCAGGCGCTCTTCAGCCGAGAAATTTTCCAACACCCGGTTGTTGAGCGCAACGAAGTCGCGCAGCAGTGTCTTCGACGGATCGAGCTTGATCGATAGCCGCCCCTCGGTGAAGTCGATCTGTACCGCGTGGGCGCCGGCATCGAGACAGCGGCGGATATCCGTGCTTACTTCGCCGACTAGGTCATCGAGGAAAGTCTCGCGCGCGTATCCTTCGATGCCGTCCGCCGGGTAGAGCAGGCTCATGGCGGAAGCGGCGATCACCGCCTGCTTGACCGGGACGCTCGCGTGATTGCGCGCCGCGATCAAATAGCTGTCGGCATATCGCTGGTAGCGGAACGGGCCGGCGCTCAGGCACGGCAATTGCCGCGTATGGCCGTCGGCGAAGGGGATCACAACGCCTTCGGGAACCAGCGAAGGTAGCCCGTCGATGGGATATGTGACGAAGCTCGGCTTGCTTTGCTCGCCATCGGTGATGACCGGCGAGCCGGTTGCCTCAAAGGCCTCGATGGTGTCGCGCACCGCATTGTCGGTCTGCGCGGCGAGGGCCTCCGCAGTAATGCGGCCTTCGCCGGCATCCTGCATGGCCTGAATGAGGCCTGTAGGGCGGGGAACGCTGCCGATCGGTTCTGTCGGTATTGACATTGCTCAACGCTATCCGAGCACTGCCGGCGAGGCAAGACCGCGCAGTTTCTACGCCGGTACCGACTGGGCAAGCCAGTCGATGGCTGCCTGAACCCCGCCCGGCTTGTGCGCTACCCCCAGTGCGGCGAGGGCCATTTCGATAACGCCGAGGGTGCCCAGGATCATTGGCGCGTTGAGGTGGCCCATATGTGCGATGCGAAATGCCTTGTCCGACAGATCGCCGATGCCGCTGCCCAGCGTCACGCCGCAGCGCTCGGTGCAGTAAGCGAGCAGGCGCCCAGCGTCGCCGTCCTTGCCGAGGAGAACGGTGGTGACGGAATCGGCGCGCGCATCGGGGTCGGCGATGTTGAATTCGAGCCCGCCATCGGCGCTCCACGTATCGACCGCCCGCCGCACCGCCTCGGCCAGCAGGCGGTGGCGTTCGAACACCGCTTCGAGCCCCTCCTCGAACAGCATGTCGATGGCTTTGCGGAGCGCAAAAAGCAGGTGCTCCGGCGGCGTGCCGCAGTATTTATAATAATGGAATTCGTTCTCGCGCGCGGTCCAGTCCCAGTAGAGCGTGCGCAGATCGGCTTTGTCGTGCGCCGCCACCGCCTTTTTGCCGGCGGCAACGAAGCTCAGCCCGGGCGGCGACATCAGCCCTTTCTGTGCTCCGGCGACGCCGACATCGACGCCCCATTCGTCCATCTCGAATGGCATGGTGGCGAGGGAGGCGATGACATCGACCAGCAACAAGGCGCCGTGCCCGGCCGAATTCATCGCCTTGCGGATCGCCGGAATGTCGTTGACGACGCTCGAAGCGGTATCGACCTGGACGATCAGAATGGCGGCGATCTCGCCGCCTATATCCGTCCGCAGCCGCGCTTCGAGAGCGGCCGGCTCGACTGCGCTCCGCCAGTCGCCGGGCATTGCCTCGACCTCGAGCCCCAGCATGCTTGCCATCCGGCCCCAACCGGCGGCAAATCGCCCGCTCTCCAGCACCAGAACTTTTTGGCCCTTCGACAATACGTTGGTCAGAGCCGCTTCCCAGGCGCCATGCCCGTTGGCGGCATAAAGATAGGTTCGGGCATCGGTTCGGAAGATGCGGCGCAGATCGTCCTGGAGTTGCGCCGTTAGCGCGATCAGGGGGCCGGTATAGATATCCACCGGCTGTCGGTGCATGGCGTTTAGAACGTCGTCGGGAATGGTGGTCGGACCGGGAATGCTGAGGAATTCGCGGCCGTTTCGAACGGTCATGTCAGGGAGCCTCCAAAAAGTGTCTTGAGCCGATCTTGCACGAAATGTCGGCGTTGACGCTATCCTTGTGATGACACAATCAGCAGATAGCACCTATGCTTCTGGCAATTGCCTCTGGTGTCTCTGGCAACAGTATCTTGTGCCGCAGGCATCGATGTATGGACAATCGCATTTGCCAACCGTATCGAGGAAACGACTTGTGAGATTAATCGCCGGCATGACCGCCACCGGGGCCGCGTTGCTCGCCGCGGGCTACGGCGCCTATCTCGGTTTCGAGCCCGACCGGAGCCGATTTCCGCTGCGCGGCGTTGATGTCTCCCACCACCAGGGCACAATCGACTGGTCGGCGCTCAAATCGGACGGTATCGCCTTCGCATATATTAAGGCGAGCGAGGGCGGCGACTTCAGTGATCCGAAATTTGCCGAGAACTGGCGCGAGGCCGGCCGCGCCGCGATCGCCCGCGGCGCCTATCATTTCTTCACGCTGTGCCGGCCGGGAGGCGAGCAGGCGCGTCATTTCATCGCTACGGTCCCAAAATCACCGGGTGCCCTGCCACCGGCGGTCGATCTCGAATTCGGCGGCAATTGCGCCAAACGGCCGACACGCGCGGCGCTGCAGATCGAGCTGACGAAGTTCCTGAAAGCGGTCGAGACGCACTACCGAGCCAAACCGATCCTCTACGTCACTCGCGCCTTTCACGACGCCTACCTGCGCGGCGCCTTCAAGGGCTACGGATTCTGGGCCCGAAGCATTTATCTCGAACCCGATTTCCGCACCAAGAGCTGGGTCATCTGGCAGTTCCACGAGCGTGCCCGCAAGCCCGGGATCAAGGGGCCCGTCGATCTCAACGTCTTCCGTGGCGGACCCAAGGCATTCGCCCGCTGGCGGGTGAGAGGCGAATTGATGGCGCCATCGGTTGGTCCGGTGCCCAGGTAAAACCGGAGACAGTATATCTATTTATAATTAAATAGATATACTGTCTCCGGTTTTAGGTTTTACCCTTTCGCTTTGATCTTACCCCAGCTATCGCGCAGGCTGACGGTGCGGTTGAAGATCGGCTTGCCGGGCGTTGTGCCGGGGTCGAGGGCGAAGTAGCCGGTACGCTCGAACTGCACTGCGGCGCCCACTTTCGCTTCGCCGAGGGCAGGTTCGAGCTTGCAGCCGCTCAGGACTTCAACCGAGTTCGGGTTGAGATCGTCGATGATGTCGCCATTCGAGCCTGGATCGGGGGTCTCGAATAAAGACCCGTAGAGACGGATTTCAGCGTCGAGCGCATGGGCCGCCGAAACCCAATGGATCGTTCCCTTGACCTTGCGGCCATCGGGCGCGCTACCGCCGCGCGTCTGGGGATCGTAGGAGCAGCGCAGCTCGACGATATTGCCATCGGCATCTTTGACCGCTTCGCGGCAGGTGACGAAATAGGCGAAGCGAAGACGCACCTCCCGGCCAGGGCCGAGGCGGAAGAATTTCTTCGGTGGATCTTCCATGAAATCACCGGCTTCGATCCACAGCTCGCGCCCGAAGGGAACTTTTCGCGTTCCAACGCTCTCGTCTCCGGGATTGTTGACGGCGTCGAGCTCTTCGCTTTCGCCTTGCGGATAGTTCTCGATCACCAACTTCAGGGGTCGCAAGACCGCCATCCGGCGTTCGGCGGTTATATTAAGCACCTCGCGTATGCAGGCCTCGAATGCGGCCAGCTCGATCACCGCGTGGCTCTTTGAGATACCGCTTCGGCCGACGAAGTCGCGGATCGCTGCTGGTGGAACCCCGCGCCGTCGCAATCCCGCAAGCGTCGGCATGCGTGGATCGTCCCAGCCGCTCACATGGCCGCCCTCGACCAGCCCGACCAAGGCGCGTTTGGAGAGCACCGTATGGGTCAGGTTGAGCCGCGAGAACTCGTACTGGCGCGGGCGCGCCTGCACCGGCAGATTTTCGATCAGCCAGTCGTAGAGCGGCCGGTGGTCTTCGAACTCCAGCGTACAAAGCGAATGGGTAACGCCCTCGATGGCGTCCGACTGGCCGTGGGCGAAATCGTAGGTCGGGTAGATACACCAGACATCGCCGGTGCGCGGGTGGTCGGCATGCAGGATGCGGTAGAGCACCGGGTCGCGCAGGTTGATGTTACCTGCCGCCATATCGATTTTGGCCCGCAAAACCCGCGCCCCGTCGGGGAACTCGCCATCGCTCATGCGGGCGAAGAGATCGAGGTTTTCTTCGGGCGTCCGATCACGGTGCGGGCTGTTGCGGCCGGGTTCGGTCAGGGTGCCGCGATGCTCGCGAATCTCCTCTGCCGAGAGGTCATCGACGTAAGCAAGAGCAGCGCTGATCAAGTGCCGGGCCCAGTCGTAGAGCTGCTCGAAATAGTCCGAGGCGAAGCATGCCTTCGCGCCCCAATCGAAGCCCAGCCAGTGCAGATCATCTTCGATCGCGTCGATGAATTCGCGTTCCTCCTTGGCCGGGTTGGTGTCGTCGAAACGCAATTTGCAGCGCCCGCCGAATTCCTCGGCGATCCCGAAATTTAGGCAGATCGACTTGGCGTGGCCTATATGCAGGTAGCCGTTGGGCTCGGGCGGAAAGCGCGTGACCGGCGTCTTGATGCGGCCCGAGGCGATGTCATCGCGAATCGTCTCGCGAATGTAATCCCGTGGGGCCGCGGCGCTGTCGGATTTGGTCTCACTCATGGCTCGGTAGGGGTCAGCTTGGGTGTGAATCGCCGGCCCTGTCTGCCAGAAAAGCCGGTCCGCGCCAAGCGGCTCGGGCACGGCTAGTTCATTTCTTGGCGGCGGAGATACCCAAGCCCGCCTTTACGTATCCTAAAGCAGGGGGTAGGTATGCTCATTAGGCGGATGGGCCGGCGGGGACCGGCATGGTCCGCCGAGTCGGAAGCCCATCCATGTTGCAAATTCCAATTGCCCGAATACGCTTGCACGCCATTCTGCGAAGGCTTGGTGTAGTCTGGCTGCTAGCGTTGATGGCCCTCGGCGCGCCGCCGATTCTGGCCCAGGAAGTCACTTTTTTTCGCATCGGCACCGGCTCGACCGGGGGTACTTATTTTCCCATCGGCGGGCTGATCGCCAACGCTATCAGCAACCCGCCGGGCTCGCGCCCCTGCGATCGCGGAGGCAGTTGCGGGCCGCCAGGGCTAATAGCCGTCGCCCAATCAACCCAGGGCTCGGTTGCTAATGTCGTTGCGATCCTCGGCGGACAGCTCGAATCAGGGCTGGTCCAGGCCGACATCGCATATTGGGCGTACAGGGGCGAGCAGGTCTTTCGCCGCAACGGCCGAAAAGTCGAAAACCTAAGGGCCATCGCCAACCTCTATCCCGAGACGATCCATCTCGTCGTCCGTGCCAATACCGGAATAAAATCCGTTGCCGATCTACGGGGCAAGCGCGTCTCGCTTGGCGAGAAGGAATCCGGCACCAGGGTCGATGCCGAGATTATCTTGCGCGCCTACGGGCTGAACACCAGGCGGATCGAGGCGCGCTACCTCAACCCCGGACCTGCCGCCGATGCCTTGCGCTTGGGCCAGCTCGACGCCTTCTTCCTGGTCGCCGGAGCCCCGGCGGCGGCCATCGCCGAGCTTGCCACGACCATCGAGATCACGTTGGTGCCGATTGCCGGCAAGAGGATCGAAAAACTCATCAAGCGCTATCCCTTCTTCTCGCAAGGCCGCATCGCGGGCGGAGCGTATCGGGGGATTGGCGAGACCCGGACTCTGAGCGTCGGCGCACAATGGGTGGTTTCCTCCAAGGTCTCGGCCGACATCGTCTACGGGATCACCAAGGCGCTGTGGCACGCCAACACCCGCCGGCTCCTCGATCGAGGTCACCCCAAGGGCAAGGCCATTCGCATCGAGAACGCCCTGCGCGGCATCGGTATCCCGCTGCACCCTGGCGCCGAGCGCTATTACCGCGAGTCCGGCCGTATCAAAGACACGCCGGCACCGGTGAAGCAGGATAAGCCCGGACCGAATAAAGGTTCTGAGTAGAAGAAATATAATGAAGATTAAACGGGGACAGTATATCTATTTAATGCATAAATAGATATACTGTCCCCGTTTAATTTCTTTTTTCAAATTTCTCTCAATCGAACTCGTAGCGGTCGTTCACCATCGGCTCGTTCTTGGCCGCCTGGCTCCATCGTTTCATTGCTGTCAGCCCGTGAATCGCCTTGACGTAAGAAGTCGAGGTCTCGTCGAGATCGATGCCGTAGGTGCGAAAGCGGCTGGCGACCGGGGCGAACATGGCATCGGCAATGCCAGGGCCGCCGAACAGGAACGGCCCGCCTTCGCCGTACTGCTTCCGGCAGCCCCGCCAGATCGCCGTGATCCGGTTGATATCGGCTTGCACTTCGGAGCTGTACTCATGTCCCGGGAAGGAGCGCCGCACGTTCATCGGCAGCGCCGCGCGAAGGGGGACAAAGCCCGCATGCATTTCCGCCGAGACCGAGCGGGCATGCGCCCGCGTCGGACGTGCCTTCGGCCACAGGCCTGCCTTGGGGCAAATCTCGGCAAGGTATTCACCGATGGCCAAGGAGTCCCAAATCCTGACCTCGCCGTGGACGAGCACAGGCACCCGCCCCGAGGGCGAATATGCCAGGATCGTCTCGGTTGTATCGGGCTGATCGAGCGGGATCACAACATCATCGAAGGCGAGCCCGCTCATCGACAGCATCAGCCAGCCGCGCAAGGACCAGGACGAGTAGTTCTTGTTGCCGAGATAGATCTTCGCCTTGGCCATGCCGGATCCGCCTGTATATTCCGCTCGTACACATCCAATTGGACGCGATACCGGCAATTGGACGCGATGCCGGCTGCCGGCGCAAGGCCGACCCCTCTTCCATGTTAGCTTCGTCCGGGTCATGTTTGACCCAGAGGATGACGAAGTAGGGTAACGGGTGGACGCTGCGATGCTCTCGCATCTGATCGATCCTGGCGATATCGACGCTGGCCGGCCAGCGGTCCCGGTCGCCTGTGTCAGCCACGGCGAATACGAGGCTTGGCTCGAAGCTCAGCCGGAAACAACCCGCAATTGGCTGGGCGACACCGATTTCCGGCCCGAGAGCGGGAGCGTCGGTCTGGTTCCGGGCGCGGCTGGGCGGCTGGGGCAGGTCGTTTTGGGCACTGGCGAACAAGAACCGGGCTTGTGGACCTACGCCGGCTTGCCGGCCCGCCTGCCCGCAGGCGCCTATCGGCTGGAGCGGCCGGGAACGCAGGATATTGCGAGCAAATCGGCGCTCGGCTGGGCGCTCGGTGGCTACGCCTTCACCCGCTACAGGAACGACGGCAAAACTTTTGCCGACCTCGTCTGGCCCGAGGGCGCCGATCGTGCGGCGGTGAGTCGCGCGGCTTCGGCGACGGGGTTTGTGCGCGATCTCGTCAATACGCCGGCGGGCGATTTGGGCCCCGCGGAACTTGCCGAGGCGGCGCGCTCGCTGGCCAAGGAGTGCAGCGCGACATTCACGGTGATCGTCGGCGAGGCCTTGCTCAAGAAGAACTACCCGGCGATCCATGCGGTCGGCCGTGCCGCAGCGCAGGCCCCGCGACTCATCGATCTGCAATGGGGAGAAGCCGATGCCCCCAAGCTCACCCTCGTCGGCAAGGGCGTGTGTTTCGATTCCGGCGGCCTCGACCTCAAGCCGCCGAGCGCCATGAAGACCATGAAGAAGGATATGGGCGGCGCCGCGCATGTCCTGGGTCTCGCCTCGATGATCATGCAGGCTGGGCTCGATGTGCGGTTGCGCGTGCTAATCCCGGCAGTCGAGAACGCCGTTTCCGGCGATGCCTATCGGCCGCTCGACGTGGTGCCGACGCGCAAGGGCATCACCATCGAAATCGGCCATACCGACGCCGAGGGAAGGGTCATTCTGGCCGACGCCCTGGCCGAGGCGTCGTCGGAGACCCCAGACCTGCTGATCGATTTCGCGACGCTGACCGGCGCCGCCCGGGTCGCTCTCGGCCCCGAACTGCCGGCGATGTTCACCCACGACGATAAACTTGCGGATGCCTTTATCGCCAGCGCGGCTGCCGAGGAGGACCCGCTGTGGCGCCTGCCACTGTGGCGTCCCTACCGCAAGCTGATCGACGGCAAGACGGCCGATCTGACCAATTCCGCCGACACGCCCTACGCCGGGGCGATCACCGCCGCTCTTTTCTTAAGTGAGTTCGTCGACCGCCAGGTGCCTCACGTCCATTTCGACGTCATGGCCTGGAACCCGTCCGCCCGGCCCGGCCGCCCCGAAGGTGGCGAGGCGATGGCCATGCGCGCTGCCTACGCGGCGATTGCGGCGCGCTTCGGGCGGTGATAGCCCAAGTGATGGAAAGCTAATCTTCAATATCCCTGCGTTCGATCGACGAGATTGAGCGGTTGGTGGCCGGCCCGCACGCGCCGGATATTTTCGGCGACCTGGGCGACGGCGGTCGCGGGATTGGTTATGCCGGCGATGTGCGGGGTGATGCGGATCTTCGGGTGTGCCCAGAACGGGTGGTCTTTAGGTAGCGGCTCGGTACGGAAGACATCGAGGGCGGCGCCAGAGAGGTGGCCGGCTTCGATCGCCGCCAGCAGATCCTCCTCGACCACATGCTGGCCGCGGGCGAGGTTGATGATATAGGCCCCTTTGGGCAGACGCGCGAAGGCGGTCTTATCGAGAATGTTTTTCGTCACCTTGGTTAGTGGCAGTAGGCAGACGAGAATGTCGGTGCGGGCCAGGAAGTTCGACAGGCCTGCCGCCCCGCGAAAACTTTCGACGCCGGGTATAGATTTCTGCGTGCGGCTCCAACCGGCAACGGCGAATCCAAGCTCCGCGAACAAACGCGCGATCGGCGCGCCGATCTCGCCGAGCCCGAGGATGCCGATACGCGTTGCGCCGGTATCCGGCATGGCCAGCCTCCGCCAGTCGCCGGTTTGCTGAATGCGGTCGTATTCATCGAGGCGGCGATGGTGGCGCAGCGCCATTGCCAGCACGTACTCGCTCATTTGCCGGACGAGGTCCTGATCGATCAGCCGCGCCACCGGAACGGTGGCGGGCAGCTCGGGGTCAACAAATATATGATCGACCCCCATGCCGAGCGACTGGATGAGTTCGAGGTTGGGCAGGCCGGCGAGTATCCCGGGCCGGGCTTTCCACACCAGAGCGTAGCGGATGTCCTCGGCGCGCCCGATTTCAGGCCACACCCGGACCTCGAGGTCGGGCAGCGCGCGCCCAAGCCCCTCGCGCCACCGATCGGGATCGTCGGAATTTGAGATGAATAGAAGAGTCATGACACCTCACACTTCGACCACGCCGCTTTCATCGGCGCGGAGCTCGAAGGCGGCGGCCATCAGGGCGCGCGTGTAGGGTTCCGCCGGCTTCTCCATGACCTGCTCGGCCGAGCCCTGTTCGATCACCTTGCCGCCGCGCATGACGATGACCTCGTGGCTCATCGCGCGGACGACACGCAGGTCGTGGGAGATGAAGATGTAGGCGAGGTCGTGGTCGGTCTGCAGCTTGCGTAAGAGATCGACGATCTGGGCCTGCACCGACATATCGAGGGCCGAGGTCGGCTCGTCTAGTATCAGCAGCTTCGGCTTCAGCACCATGGCCCGGGCGATGGCGATGCGCTGGCGCTGGCCGCCGGAGAATTCGTGCGGGTAGCGGTGACGGCTGTCAGGCTCGATGCCGACCTCCTCGAGCGCCGCGATGATCATCTCCTGGCGTTCGGCTGGGTCGGCGCCGAGCCCGTGGATCGAGAGACCCTCGCCGACGATCTCGCCGACGGTCATGCGCGGGCTGAGCGAGCCGAAGGGATCCTGGAAGACGATCTGCATCTCGCGTCGCAGGGGACGCAGGGCTTTCGACTTCAGCCCCTGGATGTTCTGGCCCTTGAAGATTACTGCGCCCCGACTCGAAATCAGCCGCAACAGGCCGAGCGCGAGGCTCGACTTGCCTGAGCCCGATTCGCCGACCACGCCGACGGTCTGCCCGGCGCGCACGGTCAAGCTGACCCCGTCGACGGCGCGCACATGATCGACCGTGCGCCGCAGGATGCCGGCCTTGATCGGATACCAGACCTTGAAATCATCGATCGATACGATCTTCGGCGCCGCTTCGTCGTAGCTTGGCGGTGCACCGCCGGGCTCGGCGGCGAGCAGCTGGATGGTGTAGGGATGGCGCGGCTTCTCGAAGATGGATTTTGTGCTACCCGCCTCGACGATCTCGCCGAGCCGCATCACCGCGACCCGGCTGGCGATCCTGCGGACGACGCCCAGATCGTGGGTGATCAACAGCATCGCCATCCCCATATCGGCCTGCAAATCCTGAAGCAATTTCAATATCTGCGCCTGGATCGTCACATCGACCGCCGTCGTCGGCTCGTCGGCGATCAGCAGATCGGGCTCGTTGGCCAGTGCCATGGCGATCATCACCCGTTGGCGCTGGCCGCCGGAGAGCTCGTGCGGGTAGGCCGAAAGACGCTTTTCGGCGTCGCGGATGCCGACCAGATCGAGGAGTTCGAGGGTCCTCGTACGTGCCGCCTTTGCAATAAGTCCCTTGTGGATGATCAACACTTCGCCGACCTGGCGCTCGATCGTGTGCAGGGGGTTGAGCGAGATGATCGGCTCCTGGGGGATCAGCGAGATGCGGTTGCCGCGGATCTCGCGCATCTGTTGTTCCGGCGCGCCGATCAACTCGTCGCCGAGGAATGTGATGCTGCCGCCGGGATGGCTGGCGACGGGGTAGGGCAGGAGTTGCAGGATCGACAGGGCCGAAACCGATTTACCCGAGCCGCTCTCGCCGACCAGCGCCAGGGTCTCGCCTTTGTTTATGTGGAACGACACCCCCTTGACCGCCTCGCTCTCGCCGAGCGGGGTGCGGAAGGCCACGCGCAAATCCTTCACTTCGAGCAGGGGCGCATTGCGGTCGCTCATGGCTGGCCGCCCCCCGCCGGCGTCGCTTCGGATTCGACCTCGGCGATCGCCGTCTCGGCCGGCACCCCGCCGGTGATCGCCTTGCGCGGATCGAACGCATCGCGTACCGCCTCGCCGATGAAGACCAGGAGGCTCAGCATGAGCGCCAGCGAGAGGAACGCGGTCAGCCCCAGCCACGGCGCGTGCAGGTTGGCCTTGCCCTGCTTCAGCATCTCGCCGAGCGAGGCCGAGCCGGGGGGCAGCCCGAAGCCGAGGAAATCGAGCGAAGTCAGCGCCACCACCGAGCCCGAGAGAATGAAGGGCATGAATGTCAGCGTCGCCACCATGGCGTTGGGCAGGACGTGCCGGATCATGATCGCCCGATCCGAAGCCCCCAACGCCCGCGCCGCACGGACATAGTCGAAATTGCGGGCGCGCAGAAACTCCGCCCGCACGACGCCGACCAGAGACATCCAGCTAAACAGCAGCATGATGCCGAGCAGCCACCAGAAGTTGGGCTCGACGATGGCCGAGAGGATGATCAGCAGATAGAGCAGCGGGATGCTGTCCCACATCTCGATGAAACGCTGGAAGTAGAGGTCGACGCGGCCGCCGAAATAGCCCTGTACCGCGCCGGCGGCGACGCCGACGATGCTGCTGAACAGGGTCAGGACGAGCCCGAAC
>JAPULJ010000800.1 GCA_027295145.1 Alphaproteobacteria bacterium
AACGAGTACCGCGCGGTGCGCAACCAGCCGCTGGTGGTGCCACCGGGTTTCGATCTGCGCCCGCCCGTCGGCGGCGGCGGCGCCACACGCCAGGCCCGCTCGACAACCGTGCGCGCGCGCCGGGTGGTCGTCGGTGGCGCAGCCGTAGGCAGCAACGTGCCGGCGGGGACGGGCGAACGCTCGCTCATCCGCAATGCCAGCCGAGGGGTGGGCGGTGTCGACAATCTTGTCCGCCAGGAAATCAATAAGGAAACCAAAGACAATATCGTCCGCGAACAGCGCTTCACCGACAAGCTTCTGAAGTGGGAGAAACGCAAGGGCGGCGAGGTCCGGAAAAACCCACTGGGCGGCAAGATCGATCCGATCATCAAACGCGAGGGTGAAATCTTTTAATCCATAGCCATATTTACGACCGAACAAGAACAAACGGGTCCGCGCCGGGGGGATGTGGGCTTAAATTCGGCCACCAGCCATCGTGCGCCGGAAATGCGGGCCCCAAAGCCGCAATGTATCGGGCGCCTGCCTAACAAAAGGGCTGAAATGCAGCGAAACACAACCTCCTCCCTCTTCATTCGCCTCCTCCTATCCTCCTTCATTCTCGCCGCTCTACTGGCTGCCCCGCCCCTGCTGGCCCCAGCCTCGGCCAAGGTCTTCGAGCCGGAAACCTTCATACTGAAGAACGGCATGCAGGTCGTCGTCATCCGCAACCCGCGCGCGCCCGTGGTCACCCATATGGTCTGGTACAAGGTCGGCGCCGCCGATGAGCCACCGGGCCAGTCCGGTATTGCCCACCTACTCGAACATTTGATGTTCAAAGGGACCAAGAAGCTCAAATCGGGCGAATTCTCCAAGATCGTCGCCCGCAACGGCGGGCGCGAGAACGCTTTCACCGGCCAGGACTATACCGGCTACTACCAGACCATCGCCGCCGACCGGCTGGAGACCATGATGCGCCACGAAGCCGACCGCATGACCGGCCTCGTGCTCACCGAGGCGGCGATTGCGCCTGAGCGCCTGGTGGTCCTGCAGGAACGGCGCTCGCGCACCGATTCGCGGCCCCAGTCGATTCTCTGGGAGCAGGCCCGTGCGGCGATGTACCTGAACCATCCGTACCGAATCCCGATCATCGGCTGGGCGCACGAGATCAAAGCCCTGACCAAGGACCAGATCATCGCCTTCTACCGCCGCTACTACGCGCCCAACAACGCCATCCTGGTGGTCGCCGGCAACATCACGGCAAGCCGGCTAAGGCCGCTGGCGGAAAAGTACTACGGAGCCATACCGGCGGGGGTAACGCCAAAGCGGGCCCGCCCCATGGAGCCGCCGCAAATGGCGGCACGGCGGGTTATCCGCCGGGACGCGCGCGTGCGCCAGCCCTCGGTCGGCCGCCTCTATCTCGCCCCTGGTTATAACAGCGCTGGCAGGAAGCACGCATACGCGCTGCAAATCCTGTCCGAGATCCTCGACGGTGGGGCGACCAGCCGGCTCAACCGGGCGCTGGTGATTGAACAGAAGCTGGCCGCCGGCACTGGCGCAGGGTACGATGCGATGGTGGTCGATCACGCGACCTTCTCGGTCTATGCCGCACCCCGACCCGGGGTGCCGATCGAAAAGCTCGAAGCCGCCCTCGACGCCGAGTTGGCGAAGTTGCTGAAGGACGGTATCACCGAGGAGGAGCTGCGCCGCGCTAAACAGCGGCTGCGCGACGCCGCAATATTCGCCCGCGATTCTTTGTCGACCGGTGCCCGCATTCTCGGCCGCGCCCTGGCTGTTGGGCTCAAGGTCGAGGATGTCGAGAACTGGCCCGAGCGTATCGGCGCGGTGACCAAGGCCGAGGTCGAAGCCGCCGCGCGCGCGGTGCTCAAACCCAATTCCTCGGTAACCGCCATTCTATTGCCCGCGAAGGCCAAGAAAGCCCCCGCAAAATCCGGCGGCGCCAAGCGCGGCAAGGCGGGCGGCGTCAAAAACCCGGCCAAAACCAAAAACCCGGCCAAGAGCGGAGGCAAGGGATGAGCGCCCACATGAAAATCCATTGGACTGGCCGCACTGCGTTCACTCTCGCGGCGTTATTTCTCGCAGTGATGCTCTTCGCGCCGACGACATCTGCCGCGGTCAAGATAGAGCGGGTCGTCAGTCCCGGCGGGATCACCGCCTGGCTGGTTCGCGACCGCCTCAACCCGATTATTTCCATGACAGTGTTGGTACGCTACGCCGGTAGCGCCCGCGATCCGCGCGCCAAGGAAGGGCTGGCCCGCTTCACTGCCAGCCTCCTCGACGAAGGCGCCGGCAAGCTTGGCAGCCTGGCCTTCCAGCGCCGACTCGAAGATCTTTCCATCTCTCTCGGCTTCAGCGCGCGCACCGATCATCTCACCATCACCCTGCGCACCCTGCGGCGCAACCGCAAGGAGGCGTTCGGGCTCTTGCGTATGGCCCTGACCGCGCCGCGCTTCGACGACGAGCCGGTGTCACGGGTGCGCGCCCAAATCCTCACCAAGCTCTCGCGCATGGCAACCAACCCCAACTCTATCGCCACGCGGCGCTGGTGGAGCACGGCCTATCCCGGACATGGCTACGGGCGTCCCTCCGACGGCACCAAAGCAACCCTCAAGACGATCACCAAGGCCGATCTGCACGGCTACGTCAAAAGCCGGATCGCCCGCGGCGCGCTGGTCATCGGCGTCACCGGAGATATCAGTGCGCAGGAGCTCAAAGACCTCCTCGACAAGACCTTCGCCGGGCTGCCGGCAAAATCGGCGCCGGCGCCGATCGCCTGGGTCTGGCCCGCCACCAAAGGCAAGGTCACCGTCCTGCGCCGCCCCTTTCCCCAGAGCCAAATCCTCTTCGGCCAGCGCGGTTTGAAGCGCAAGGATAGGGACTACTACGCGGCCGTCGTCATGAATCATATTCTGGGCGGTGGCTCATTCTCCTCGCGGCTCTTTCAGGAAGTGCGGGAGAAACGCGGGCTGGCCTACTCGGTCGGCTCCTACCTCCTGCCGATGGACCGCAGCGCGCTGATCATGGGATCGGTCGCCACCCAGAATTCAAAAGCCAAGGAGACAGTCGCGCAAATTCGCATCCAGTGGGCGCTGATGGCCAGCAAAGGCGTGAGCGCGCAGGAACTTAAAGAAGCCAAGCTATTCCTCACCGGCTCCTATCCCTTGCGCTTCACCAGCACTGCGCGGATTGCCGGTATGCTGGCCTGGCTGCAGATGCTCGACCTCGGCATCGACTATTTCGAACGCCGCAACGCGATCATCGAGAAGGTCAGTCTCAAAGACATCCGGCGCGCCGCCAAACGCCTGCTCAAGGTCGACAGCCTGTTCTTCATCATCGTTGGCGATCCGGTGGGGCTCGGTTAGGCCTAGGAAAAGGACGAAGCCGGAGTGAAGGCGCGACACTGCATCCCTCGCAATATACCAACGGACGAATGAGTTACGCGCAGGATATCAGCGCCTGTTTTGGCGGGGATACCGGGCTCGACGAGGCCACGTTCGCCCGGCGGCTGGCCCGATGCGTCCCGGCGCTCGAACATGTGCGGGCCCGCCACAAAGCGGGTGACCCGCTCTACGCTCTGCCCGGCACGAGCGACGATCTGGATGCGCTCGAAGCCGTCGCCGAACGCTACCGAGGGTTCGAAGATATCCTGATATTGGCAACCGGCGGCTCCTCGTTGGGCGGTCAGGCAATTTGTGCGCTGGCCGATAGTGCCGGCTCCCCGCGCCTGCATTTTCTCGACAATATCGACCCCGAACACTTCGATGCGGTGATCGGCCGGCTCGATTTCCAGCGCACCGGCGTCCTCGTTATCTCGAAGTCAGGCGGCACGCCGGAAACTCTCGTGCAGTTCCTCGCCGTGCTACCGCGGCTCATCGATGTCTCGGCCGACGACAGATTGGGGAGCCAGGTTCTGGCCATTACCGGCCCCGGCGATACGCCGCTCCGCCGGCTCGCCCTGCGCTATGGGTGCAAAGTTCATGACCACGACCCCGATCTCGGCGGACGGTTCGCGGCGCTTTCGCTGGTTGGGCTGCTTCCGGCGCTGATCGCCGGGCTCGACGCGCGGGCCTTGCGCGCAGGTGCCAGCGACGTGCTCGACAGCGCCCTCGCGACGGACGATCCGAGCCTGGTACCGCCGGCGGTCGGTGCGACGCTCAATGTCTGCCTGGCGCGCGAACGCCAGGTCAGTCAAACCGTTCTGCTGCCCTACAGCGACCGCCTCAAGCCCTTCGCCCTCTGGTTCCGCCAGCTATGGGCCGAGAGCCTCGGCAAGGACGGGCAGGGCACCACCCCCTTGCCCGCCGTTGGCGCGGTCGACCAGCATTCTCAGCTGCAACTCTGGCTGGACGGCCCCTCCGATAAGCTCTTCACGCTGATTCTGGCCGACCGCAAGGGCCAAGGCGCGGCGCTGTCGCCGGCGTTGGCGCCCGATCTGATGGATGGTGATGGCGCGCTGTCGTGGCTCGCTGGACGCAGTATGGGCGATCTGATGGAGGCCGAGCAGCGGGCCACCGCCGAGACCCTGGCCAAGGCCGGCCGGCCGGTGAGAATCCTGGGGATAGGGCGTCTCGACGAGAAGGCCTTGGGCGCGCTGATGATGCACTATATGCTGGAGACCGTGATTGCCGGGCACCTGTTCGGCGTCGATCCTTTCGGCCAGCCGGCGGTGGAGGAAGGAAAGATCCTGGCGCGCCGCTATCTGAGCGAGATGAGCCGGGGCACTTAAAGAAAGTACGAGCCATGGCAATTCGCGTGCTACCGCCCTCCCTGGTCAACCGCATCGCCGCCGGTGAGGTCATCGAGCGCCCCGGCGCGGTGGTAAAGGAACTGGTCGAGAATGCCATCGATGCCGGCGCGCGCCGGATCGAAATCGTTCTGGCCGATGGTGGGCGCTCGCTGATCGCGGTAACCGATGACGGAGACGGGATGGTTTCCGATGATCTCGAACTGGCAGTCGAGCGCCACGCAACCTCGAAGCTGCCGGGCGATGATCTTATCGAGATCAAGAGCCTTGGGTTCCGCGGCGAAGCACTGCCCTCGATCGGCGCTGTTTCGCGTCTCAGCCTAACCAGCCGCGCGCGCGGCGCCGATGCGGCATGGCGGCTCGATATCGAGGCCGGGGAGAAGCGCAGACCGGTGCCAGCGGCGCTGACCGGCGGCACAAGGGTCGAGGTACGTGATCTGTTCTACGCCACCCCGGCGCGGCTCAAGTTTTTAAAAACCGAGCGCACCGAGCGCAGCCACGCAATCGATGCGGTAAACCGCCTGGCGATGGCCCATCCCGGCATCAGCTTCCGGCTGGGCGACGGCGATCGGACCTATCTCGACTATCCGGCAGCCACCGGCGATTTGCTCGATGCTCGGCTCGAACGTTTAAGCGCGATCATTGGCCGCGACTTTGCCCCCAATGCGCTGGCCATCGAAGCCGAGCGCGAGGGTCTGGCTTTGACCGGCTACGCCGGCGTGCCGACGTTGAACCGCGGCACCGCGCGGGCCCAGTATCTTTTTGTCAACGGGCGC
>JAPULJ010000801.1 GCA_027295145.1 Alphaproteobacteria bacterium
AGCAGGAGTACTTTTCCGACGGCATCACCGAGGACATCATCACAGCGCTAAGCCGCGTTCGCCGATTTTTCGTGATCGCGCGCAACTCGACCTTCGCATACAAAGGTAAGAGCCCTGACATTCGCGACGTAGCGCGTGAACTCGGTGTTCGCTATGTGCTGGAAGGCAGCGTGCGCAAGGCTTCCAATCGGATCCGGTTAACCGCACAGCTTCTCGATGGGACGAGTGGCAGCCATCTCTGGGCCGAACGCTACGACCGCGATCTTGAGGACATTTTCGACCTTCAAGACGAGCTAACCCAGACGATTGTGGGCGCTATCGAGCCCGAACTGAACAAGGCGGAACAGGAACGGGCCCGACTCAAAAAGCCGGAGAATCTCGGCGTATGGGACATCTATCAGCGTGGCATGTCCGATTTGCACAAATTGACAGAACAGAGTCTACCGGAAGCTGAAGCAACCCTTTCCCGCGTTACAGAAATTGATCCCGATTTCGCCGCCGCCTTCGTAGGCCTCGCCGACGTGCATTATTACAAGCTGGTACTCGGATTTACCGAAGACCCGCAAACCACCCGTCGCGAGGCGCTGGCAGCTGGCCGAAAGGCGGTGGCGTTGGATCAGGAAGACGCCGATGCACACTGTGCAGTCGGGCGTGGTTATCTATCCAACCGCATGTTCGATGACGCCACAGCAGAATTTCAAGAGGCGCTCGGAATCAATCCGAGCCATGCGCTCGCCCATTATGCTCTCGGTTCGACCTACCTCTATCGCGGCCAGCCAGAGCAAAGCCTGCCACATCTTGAGAACGCGATCCGTCTTAGCCCGTACGATGCAAACATGGGCTCGTTCCTCGTCCGCAAGGCACAGGTGCTACTCTATCTGCACCAGCACGAGGAGGCCGTAGAATGGGCCCGCCGCGCACTCCGGTTGCCGAATTTCCAATGGTCGCGATACGTTATGCTGATTTCGGCGCTGGCTCATCTCGGCCAAATCGACGAGGCACGGTCCGCGCTCGACGAACTTTTACAGCGCATCCCCAATTTTTCAGCGCAATACGCGCTCGAATATTCGCCTTGGCTCGATGACGAAAATTTTCGCCACATGATGAATGGCTTACATAAAGCCGGGCTGCCGGAGTAACGCCACCTGTCGAGCTCCGAAGGTATGTCCGGTTTTGATGCGGTGGACGGCTCCCCTCCGACGGCATCGCAATGTGCGGATCGGCGAAAGCAATGGCCCAACTGCCAGTACTATATTAGCTTTTGCTGAATGTCTGTTATTGGCTATTAACGGACATTGACGGGGCCGTTGATCACGACCAGTTTACACCCGAAAGCGGACATTATTCGGGTACGTCAATATGTCCGTTCCTGACCCATAACGGACATAGTCAATTGGGATCGACCGCTAGTTCCGACGACCATTAACTCTTCGGTTGTGGCCCGCCACAGTAGTCATTTGTCAGCAATCAATCTCCTGCAGGAAGGTGCTAATTTCTGTGATGAACCTATCTAACGCTGGTGTCCCTTCCAACACGACATGATTGTTACCATCCAAGGTCACGAAACGGGCATCAGGGATCAAGGCCGCCATGCGCCTTCCCTCGTCTAGTGGACAAGTCCGGTCACCCTCACAATGCATTACCAAAGTTGGCGCTGTTATGCGTTGCGCTAAGTCGCTAACGTCCACCCCATTATACATCGCGTAGATCCGCTCAGCATTCTCTGGGGTGATCGAAACACGTTGAAGTTCGTCGAAACTGGCACCTTGTTCGGGCGTTGCGTCTGGTATGAAGCTCGATGTGAAGAAGTGACGATAGACCGGGTTTGGTGATCCCCAACCCGCACGGATCATCGTCTGCGCTGCCTCGTAAAAACTTAACGCCTCTTCTGAATTGCGCATCAAGCGACCACGGGTAAAGCCGCCGAATAGCACAAGGCAGCGCACCTGTTCCGGGTGCTCGACCGCGTAGCGAATCGAAAAGGCACAACCTTGGGAAATACCGAGCAACGCAAAGCTTTCCAAGCCCGCCGCCTCTGCGACAGTTGCCATATCGGCAACCATTGAGTTTTCGGAGATTTCGTCAACGTCCCAGTCCGACAGTCCGCCGCCGCGCTGATCGAACCGCACCAGCTTGTGGTTCTTGGCCAGCGCCGCGAAAGCCGGTCCCCAGACCGGGCTTCGCCACTCATACTCGATATGATTGAGCCAATTCGGTGCCTTGAATAGCGGAAATCCTGTGCCGACGCTCGCGTAGGCAATCTGCACACCGTCTGAAGCCGTACAAAACTGTACGCGCTGGGTTAAGGCGGCGTCCGCGATCTCCGCTTCTTCAACTGGTGCGTTCGGAGTCCACTGCCACACGCGAATGGCGCGAGAGATGTTTTTCACCCGCTGCGAACCGAGATCGCGAAAAGGTTTGGTCAGTCGGTCTTGTAGGGTCTGGTACACCGAATCCGAGACACATACACCACCTGGTTCAGCGAGGCTCTCAAGACGCGATGCGACGTTGACGCCATCGCCGAAAATGTCGCCGTCGTCAAAGACCACGTCTCCGACATTAATGCCAACACGATACTGAATCCGCTCGTCTTCTGGCCGGTCGCGCTCACGCTGTACCATCTCGGCCTGAAAATCGATTGCACTGCGTACAGCATCCTGGGCGCTCGCGAACTCGACCAGCAGACCGTCGCCTGTTGTCTTTACGATGTGGCCACGATTGCGCTCGATCTCGGGGTCGATGA
>JAPULJ010000802.1 GCA_027295145.1 Alphaproteobacteria bacterium
TGAAGCCGCGTCGATGAGCATGGCGCCGGCCCCGGTCGAGCGCTCGGGTGGTGCGACGTAGAGCTCTGAAATCTCGCCAAACCTGCCGCCGGCATAGATCGCGGCGCACTCGTTGAGCATCAGCACGCCGACGGGTTGGCCACCTTGTGTCCGTGCGATGAACCCCCAGACGCCCGCATCATCGGCGAGCAGCGTCTCGGCGGTCCGGCACAACCGGACCGCATCGATGGTTTCGCCGTGCTCGGGATCGAGTTCCACGAGCAGCGCATGGACCAGACGGCCCACGGTCTTGGCGTCATCCACGCCCGCCTCGACAATCTGAATGTTTTCGTTCATCGTTCTCCGCCCCCGATGGGGAGCGCCCGTGCTTTCGCTGTATCTCGCTTACCTACGGGTTGTTCAATAGTTGGCGACAAAGCGGCGGCGTGAGATGCCACAATTTGCCTCTCCGTGGGGGCATCCCCGTAGAGCGTCGTTCTCTGTCGTGGTACCCGTCCTATCCGACATTCCCCAGATGACATCTAAATCCGTGGAAATCGTACCACCGTTCCACCGCCTAGGGAACGGCATGGCTTTGTCAGAATAATCGGCCAATTCCAGTGGCCTTCCGGCCAGCAGTATTGTTTTTTCATGGCAAACCCTTTCGAATTAGATTCTCTATCGTGGTGGCTCACACACCTATGCTGTCAACGAAGGTGCGTCGTTCGCGACGGGCGGCTGCTCTGGATGACCGTACTCGTCCCAATCGTTCCAGCCGGGGAAGGAAAGCGGCTCTGACTGCTCGGAGCTTTCCAGCCGCTGGGCCCACGCGGCCTTCTGGCACTCAAGATGCTCGTCCAACTGACTTCCCTCCAAACGGAGGGAGCCGGAGTGTCCTTGAGTGCCCCATGCGGAGAATCCTAGAATGCCGTACGCCAAGAAGGGGGGAAGTACATTGAATCCGATGTAGTAAAGCGAGTATTGAATCGGCCACAGCATAAGCTCCATGTTGCCGCCACGGCCGTTGCCCTCAAATGCCGCTTTTGGCGCGCCGGTCGTCACAGAGCAGATGGCGTTCTTGCCGCGAAAGTAGCCCCTGTCGTAACGCATGCTGCTGGTATAAAGTTGACCGTTGACGAACACCCGGTCGAACCAGCCCTTGAGCATCGCCGGTTGGGCATGCCACCAGAGGGGAAACTGAAACACCACAAGGTCAGCACGCTCAAGCCGGGCGATCTCGCGGTTGACATCCGGTGGAAGGGTGGAGGTCTCACTGGCATAACGTTGCTCGGCCATGCCGGAGAACCAATCTGGGTCTAAACGTTGTACATAGTGCTCAGCCTTTTCAACCGGATCGAAGCCTTCAGCATGCAGATCCGACACCTCCACAGTGTGGCCGAGCCGCTGCAACGTTTCGACCGCAACATCCTTAAGCGCGCCATTGAAGGACGCTTGCTCTGGGTGACAGTAGACGATCAGCGCATGCATAGTTTGGACCTCTTAGATGATGATTTTGACTGCTGAAGAAAAACACTTCGATCACGTGGCAAAATGAAGGACCAGGACGTCGAGACAACACCAATCACGTGCCCGCCGCTACACAGGGGGTCTTTACGCAAAGCAACAGCATTCAGCATTCTTTTTCCGCCAAGCCCCTGGTTGATAGCCACGTCCATGCCGTGCTTGAGAATTTATGTGTGTGGATCACTGCCGACAAACGATAATTCGTGTTTGATTAGTTAGAAAATTTTACTAATAATGCGTCATGAAGCGTAATCTACCATCACTCACCGGGCTTCGCGCATTTGAGGCTGCGGCGCGGCATATGAGTTTCGCCAGAGCCGCGCGTGAGCTAAACGTCACCCCGGCAGCCATTAGTCAACAGATACGGCAGTTAGAAGTCGGTCTAGGCGTAAAGCTGTTCATCCGAACGACACGCTCCCTTAAACTGAGCGAGCAGGGGCAGGCGGCCTCACCCTTTTTGAGGGATGGTTTTGATAGTTTGGAAAAGGCTGCTCGCGAGCTAAGCCGTGAAGATGTGGATAATACAATCACAGTTAGCGTCAACCCGTCTTTTGGTTCTTGCTGGTTGCTGCCACGCCTTGAAAATTTTCGGTCGGCTCATCCTCAATTTTCAATCCGTGTCGATGCACGATATGACCATTGTGACTTTGAGAAGGACGGCGTAGACATTGCTATACGCGAGGGTCGTGGGACCTATCCAGGTCTAAAGAGTGAGTTACTAATTTCTGATTTCGTATTAGTCGTATGCAGTCATCGATTGCTGAACGGGAAAAAATATCTAAAAGCCCCAAAAGAACTGGCAAGGAAAACTCTTTTGCACGTTGATTGGCTCATGGAAGCGGAGTCTGCTCCTAGTTGGTCGCGCTGGGTCAAATTTCATTCGATTGACGGACTGGATGTCTCTGGCGGCTTAAGATTTAGCTTGGAAGAGATGGCTATTCGCGCGGCCATTGCAGGGATGGGGTTTGCTCTGGTTACCCATACATTCGTATTCGATGATTTAGCTGCCGATCGGCTGGTTCGCGCTTTGCCTTCCAATTACGATATGGCAAACGAATTTAATCACTATCTGGTTCACCCGCCTCTTCAAGAGAATAACCGGTCGAAAAAGACCGTCTTATTCCGTAATTGGCTGCTTGAAGAGGCTGCGTTAATAAGCCCGCAGGCCGGCGGTGTCAGGGGAAAGCGAACCGGTCAGCACAAGCCCATAATCGGTAGATCTCAGGCCGCAAGTTGACGCCACTCTGCCAAGGCGGCGGAGCGATTGTGCTTGAAGTTCTGGCGGCTGTAGAGCTGACGTTCCTGATTGAAGTGATTATGAACTGAAGAATGGATCGAGGCGAATTTCTGAAGCGACTTTGCGCTCCTGAATTTCGCCATCGCTCGCTCTCGTCGCCGGAACGGCTGATGGGAATTTTCGGCCCGATTGTTCAGCCAGCGGCCGGTCGCTTGGCGCGCCTCGTTATCGAGCCGTGCGACGGCCCGGACGGCGGCAGTGAGTGGCTTGATGTATTGCGCCGCCGCGTCGACCGTCCACTCCGATGCGAACGGCACGCGATTGCCGGAGACGTCGATCAACGCACCGGTCGTGAGATCCGTGAAGTTGTCGAATTTCCGGAACTCCGCGTCGGTGTAGGCGACGCCCGCGAAGAGGTCCAGACCGGGGGTCGGACGCCCGGCAAGGGAAAGATCGAAGCCTCGGCTGCGCGTGCTGTCGGCGTTCGCCGTCGGCAGACCGATGGCGGTCGGGTTCTGGACTTGCTGATCGTCCCAATCGAAGTAGAAGGCCGACGCATTGGCCACGAGACTCCTCGAGCTTGAGCGAACCGCCATAGAGCCGCCGGTCGTCCTTGTAGTCGTCGAACAGTCAGCCATGGCGGAATGGCGGGCAACAACAACGGCCGCCTAACGAACGCGATCTGGGCAGGCCTTTCACTCGCCGCCGTTAAGTTGACAGTGCCCGATGGACGCTTTTGCGGCGGCGATCAGATTTCTGCGCCCTACAACTCACCAATCACTTGATTTAATAATCAGATAAGGATATTGTTATATAATTATTTAGACGTTGGGAAACTAGGATGGATCTGCTGCTACAGGGGTTGCGCGCGGCCGGCGAGGCCACCCGGCTTCGGATTTTGGGCCTCTGTGCCCACGCCGAGCTCACGGTGAGTGAGCTGGTCGAGATCCTGGGCCAGAGCCAGCCGCGGCTGTCGCGCCATTTGCGCCTCCTGGTTGAGGCCGGCCTGCTCGAACGACATCAAGAGGGCAACTGGGCCTACTATCGGCTCAACGAGGCCCCCGGCAGCAGCGAGCTGGCGCGTACCCTCATCGACCTCCTGCCCGCCGACGACCCGCTGCACGCCGAGGACCTGGCGCGCCTACAACGGGTCAAGGAGGCCTGGGCGGTCAAGGTGGCGGCCTATTTCCAGAAGAACGCCCCCGACTGGTCGCGCATCAGCGCGCTTCACGTCGATGAGCAGGCGGTCGATGCGGCGCTCCTCGAGCAGCTCTCTGGCACGCGCATCGGCGACCTCTTGGATCTGGGCACCGGGACCGGACATACCCTCGAGCTGCTCGGCTGCAAGGCCGAGAGCGGGGTCGGCATCGACCGCTCCCTGGACATGCTCAAGGTCGCGCGCGCCAACATCTGGCGCGCCGGGCTCAGGAACTGCCA
>JAPULJ010000803.1 GCA_027295145.1 Alphaproteobacteria bacterium
CTTGGCGGTGGAACGGTGGTACAATTTCAATTAATTTGGGGGCACCTGGGCCAAGACAAATATACAGAAGAAAAACAATCTCAGGTAGCATGAAAATTGGACTATGTCAGTTTTTTCGGCCTTCGGGAGGCGCCCTTTAATCTGATTCCCAATCCGCGATTCTTCTTTCAGGGAACATCGCATCGCCGGGCCTTTTCCCATCTGACTTTCGGGCTGAACAAGGCCGAGGGTTTCGTCGTCATTACCGGAGAAATCGGCGCCGGCAAGACCACGATCATCGACCTGCTCTTGCAGCAACTGGCGACGAGCCGGATCCAGGCGGCCAAGATTGCGGCAACCCAATTCGAGGCCGACGACTTCCTGCGGGTGATCGCCCACGCTTTTGAGTTGGAGACGGAAGGGCGGGACAAGGCGTCGATCTACCACGCTTTCGAGGCCTGTCTGCGAGATGCGCAGCGAGCCGGGCGCCGACCGCTTTTGTTTATCGACGAGGCTCAAGGCCTTCCGCACTCGGCTCTCGAGGAGCTGCGCATGCTCTCGAACCTTCAGCACCTCGACCAATCGCTCCTGCAGATCTGTCTTGTAGGCCAACCGGAGCTCCGCTCCCTCCTGGGCCGGCCCGATCTCGAGGCGCTGCGCCAGCGAATCGTTGCCAGCTATCACTTGACCGCCCTCCAGGAGGAGGAAGTCGGGAACTACGTGCGCCACCGTTTGAAGGTCGCGGGCTGGCAAGGGGTTCCAGAACTCGCGAACGATTGCTTTTCCCTGATCTATAGGGAAACCGAAGGCGTGCCGCGCAAGATCAACAAGCTTTGCGATCGGGTACTTTGGTTGGCTTTTCTCGAGGAACAAGACAAGATCGCCCGCGACGATGTGGTGAGTGTCATCGAAGAAATCAGGACGGAAGACTTCGGCAATTTCAACGATCCAATTGAAGTCTTTCCTGAAGGCGAAATTCCATTTTCGGCCAGCGACCTGATGAAAACTGGGGAGGAGGAGCCAGAACGGGACGCCAACATTGTTGATCTGCACGGTGACGTCCACCTCGCGGATACGGCGCCGGAGCCCGAGCCGCGAGGCGGCGAGATAATCGAAGATCTGAGCGAAGATCCGGTCGACGATCTGGACGAAGATCCAGCCGAAGAGCTGGGCGAAGAGCTGGGCGAAGATCCGGCCGACGATCCGCAGCCGATAGCGCACACGACCGTCTTGCGCGACGACATGCCTCCGGTGTCTCGAACCCTGAAGCGCCGGTCCCACGCCGAAGCGGAGGTCGAACGGGCGGCCGTCAAGCCGGACCTTGAGCCTGAGCCCGACGATGGAACGCGGGTGCAAGGACCGCGCACCGATCATGCTTTCGCTGCCGGAGGCCCGCATGAAACGCTCCGGCCAACACGGCGGATCATTCCAATGATGCGTGTTTTTGCGCTGGTCGCGCTCGTCCTACTCGGCACGGGGAGCTGGTATGCGTACTCAAAAGGCCTGGTGGCCGTAAGCGATATAGACCGTGTTCTGACGTGGGCGGGTCTCGAGTTCAGGTTTGCGGCACCCGATCGTTCCACGGCCTTAGAGCGCATCGATCAAGTCAAGCAGGGCACGGGTCCGTTGCAGCAAGACCCGCATAGGACACAGCCCGCGCGCCTAGCGCTGCCAGCCACTCCAACGGTTCCACCGGCGGAGATATTTGGACAAAAGACTCTCCAAGACAGGGACATTGTGTTGGTGCGGGAGACGGCTCTGCCTGAGGAGCCCTCCGCCGAAGCTGTGTCCGTGCCAGCACCGGACGGTGGACAAGCTGCCGCCGATTCCGGGAGTGAAGCTGCAACCTCTCAGGTACCCACGTTGACGGCGCCGGCACCGAAGCCCGCCTTGCCTGGCAAGATCGCGGTCGAAACGGAGCCCGCCGACGCAGGAGAAATCGGCCTGACTGCCGCGCAAGCCACAGACAGTGCTGTCACTTCTCAATTGGCATTGCGGGCGGCACCCGAGCGGTCGGCGGATGGTGACCTGTCTGAAACCGAGTTTCCGACACCAACGTCAGCCACGGATGCGCAGGTGCAACCGCAAAGGAGCGAGACACCGGGCGCCCTAGCAACCGATACAGCTGTTGCGACGCCCCCCCCGCAGAGCGATGCAGACGGACGAATCCTGTTGCGCGCCATAGGGGACTGCTGGATTGAGGTGCGCGATGGTTCCGGTGCCATGATTCTGTCCCGTTTGTTGCAGGCAGGCGAAAGCTACCAGGTGCCAAAAGAGGGGAACCCAACGCTCTTGGCTGTCAATGCCGGCGGCCTTCAAATCGAAGTGGATGGAAAGATATTGGCACCGCTGGGGCCCAAGGGCGCCGTCCGTGGCAACATTGCGCTCAATCCTGAGTCTCTGCTCAAATCGCTAGGCTTGGCCCCATAAAAAGCCCCCGGGGTCACGATTATCTCATGCCGTGGGACTGGTATGGCACGCTGGAGCGCATCCATCACGCGCTCCTTGGTATTTTGACGCGGGCGCCCGGTGATCTCACCAAGCTCGCCGACCACGTGACCCCCGTCGCTACGCCAATTTTGCCTGGGCAACTATCAGCGCATTCAGCGCTGCAGTTCCCTTGGCGGTGGACCAGTGGTATGATTTGCACGAACTCGGATATCATCTGGGTTATGTCGGTTCAAAAATTGACAGTCGGTTGATGTCGCGGGATGGGGGGATGAGAATCATGTTTCGAACAATAAGAAATAAGGTACTGACAGTTGCACTTGGTGCAGTTGGGGTATTTGTAGCCGGTTGTACGGCGTCGGACGGCGATAATGTCGAGGCGAGCAGCCCAGCGGACCGGCAAATGCGATCCGAAACCCTGGCCGAGTTCTATAATTTCGACGGTCTAGACGATTACGCCGAGATCGCACATTCCAACGACGATCTGCTAGACGAAGGCACGCTGACGCTGTGGTTTCGGACCGATGATTTAGATGGCAACCAGACCCTGTTCTCGAAGGACTCCCAGAATTTCGACACCGGCGGACACCTGACTGTGGGTCTCGAAGGCGATACCATTGTGGTTCGGCTGCAGAGCACAAAAACCAGTGAGCACATCCGCTCCCCGGCTGGCTCGGTGACTGCCGGCGCCTGGCAACACCTGGCGATGACTTGGGGCGCGGAGGGTATGAAGTTGTACCTGGGTGGGGAATTGGTCGGCAACGACAGCTACACCGGCGGCCTGGGCCCGAACTCGGGTGGCAAGGGCAATTTCGAGCCGATCACTCTCGGCGCCTCACAGCAGCAAAGTGGCAATCGGGTAGCAGACAAATTGAACAATTTCTTCGGCGGCTCGATCAATGGCGTTGCCATCCATGACACCGCACTCAGCGCGGGTAGTGTCGCAATGTTGTACGAAGCTAGCAACGTTGCCAACTAGACACCGATGCAGGATGATATCAGCGGTGCAGTTACGATGATGTGAAGTAGTTCCGATCTGATGTGACACCGCGCTCTTGAAAAGGGTGAGGGTTACCAGTTTTGATGGCGGTGCGAACCCAACCATCGAAACCCAAAAAATGGTAACCCTCATGCTTCAGTGTAATGAAATGATCATCAAACACAAAGTCGGCCTTCTCAATCTGGCGGAAGAGCTTGGCAACGTCTCGAAGGCCTGCCAGATCATGGGCCTGTCACGCGAGAGAACGCGGTTGTCGCCTATGCCGTCGAGTATCCGGCCCACGGCCAGGTCCGGGTCTCCAACGAGTTCTCGCCCACACAGGTAACGTCGAACTTGAGGGCCTCGAGCGTGCCCTCTTCGTCCTCGCCCATCAGCCGCGAGTAGCTCACAACATCGGCGGCGAGGATGCCGGCGAGACGGCGTTGCGCGTATTTCTCGGCCATCTTGACGTTGCCTCCCGGCAGCTCGTTTCAGGAG
>JAPULJ010000804.1 GCA_027295145.1 Alphaproteobacteria bacterium
ACTCCCCCTTCCCATGACGGGTCGCTCGGCCAGACTCACCTTGATCCTTCAAGTCGGGCGAAAAAAGGTGCTTAAGAAATTGAGGTACCATCGGGCGCCTTGTGGTAATTTCATTTGGCGAAAAGTGAAAGCCGCAAGGAGCATCCCGATGGAATCGTCGTCAGTACCTCGGCCCCGTCACGCTGTCGTCCTTGTGCGACCATCGCCACAGCGATACCACCTGCCACCAGTTCGTCTCTGGCAATAGCGCGACGCCTTTCCGGATCAACGCGCTCGACAAAGTCCGTGGTGGTGTCACCGGCGAGAAATGCAGGGGTTCGGAGCGTCGCAACCAGAAAATCTCTGTTGGTTTCCATGCCCTGGATACGGGTCGTTTCGAGTACCCGGGCGAGGCGCAGGGCAGCTTCCTGGCGGGTCGGAGCATGAACAATCACTTTCGCCAACAGCGGGTCGAACTCGATACTGACTTCCGTGCCAGATTCAACACCCGAATCAAACCGCGCCTCGGTGGAGCGGGAAGGTTCCCACGCCACGACCGTACCGGGTGTCGGGAGGAAGTCATGGAGGGGGTCCTCGGCATAAATCCGCGCTTCGATGGCGTGACCGGTGATCTGAAGATCCTCCTGCCGATACCCCAGGGCTTCCCCTTGCGCTACGCGTAACTGCTCTCTAACCAGATCCAGACCGGTGACCTCCTCGGTTACCGGATGTTCCACTTGCAACCGAGTATTCATCTCAAGGAACCAGAGATCTTCGCCGTCCAACAGAAACTCCACGGTGCCTGCTGAACAGTAATCGATCGCTCTGGCAACCGAAGTGGCCGCATGGCCCATTCTGGCCCGGATCTCAGGCGTTACGGCCGGTGAGGGCGCTTCCTCGATGATTTTCTGGTGTCGGCGCTGAATGGAACATTCTCTTTCGAAGCAGTGGATCAGATTTCCGTGGGTGTCGCCCAGGATCTGAATCTCCACATGTCGGCACTTTGCCAGCCAACGTTCAAGAAACACGGTGTCGTCGCCAAAAGAAGCGGCCGCTTCACGACGGGCGCCATCGACGGCAGCCAGGAGTTCGCCTTCCGACGCGACGATTCGCATCCCCTTGCCGCCGCCACCGGCCGAGGCTTTGACTAAGACCGGATAACCAATTCGGCTGGCCGCGGCCAAGATATCATCACCGGGTTTGATTTCCGCCGCAGGCAGTGTGGGTACTTCGGACTGCTCCATAAGGTTTTTGGCGGACAGCTTGTCGCCCATCAGGGCGATGGCTTCAGGCGGTGGACCCACCCAGATTATGTCCGCATCCTGGACGGCTCGAGCAAACGCTGCATTCTCAGAGAGGAATCCATAACCCGGGTGAATGGCATCGGCGCCTGTTCGCTTACAGGCGGCCAACACCTTTTCTACATTCAGATAGGTCTCCGAGGAGGATGTACCCTGTAAAGCAATGGCTTGATCCGCTTCGCCGACAAACGGAGCTCCGGCATCCCCCTCCGCATAGATGGCGACGGTGCCGATGCCCATGGCGTGGGTCGAACGAATGATTCGGCGGGCGATTTCACCGCGATTGGCGATCAATAAACGTGTAATCGTCCTGTCCACAGTTACATCCGCCATGTACCGTACGCTTTCGCACCGTTGATTTCTATGCTGTGACAGACTGAGAGCACAATCGAGAGGATTGTGCGCGTGTCACGCGGGTCGATCATGCCATCGTCAGACACTCTCGACGTGGCGTAGAGCCCTTTGGATCGTTCTTCCGCCCAGTGTTCTACCGTTGCCGCACGCTTGGCATCCGCCTCTTCATCGAATTCCAGACCACGGCGAAGAGCCGCCGCACGCTGGACGATCGTCATGACGCCGGCCATCTGTTTCGGTCCCATCACCGCGATCTTGGCTGTCGGCCAGATGAAGGTGAAGCGGGTCCCATACGATCGTCCGCTCATACCGTAGTTACCGGCGCCATAGGAGGCCCCGACGATAATAGAAATATGAGGCACGGTCGAATTGGTCACGGCATTGATCATCTTGGAACCGTTTTTGGTGATCCCTCCCTGCTCGAAATCCGTTCCCACGATGTAACCCGTAATGTTGTGCAGAAACAGCAGCGGCACATCGATCTGATTGCAGAGCTGAATGAACTGCGCAGCCTTCTCCGACGATTCGGAGAACAGGGTGCCGTTGTTGCCTAAAACACCAAGCGGATAACCGTCAACCGAGGCCCAGCCACAGATGAGTGTTGGTCCATAAAGTGGTTTGAATTCTTCAAAACGAGAACCGTCGACGATTCGAGCAATCACCTCACGGATGTCAAACGGGTTACGCAGATCCTTGGCAACGATCCCTATGAGCTCTTCCGGATCGTAGATGGGCTGATCGTTGGGGAGGCTAGCACCAGGACCCCTTTTTCGCCAGTTTAGGTGTGCAACCAGCTCTCGACACATGCGGATTCCATCAAGTTCATCTTGCGCCAGATAATCCCCAAGACCTGAAATTTGGGTGTGCATTTCGGCCCCGGCGAGCATTTCTTCGTCCGCGTCTTCTCCGGTAGCCATTTTCACCAGGGGTGGCCCCCCTAAAGCGACCTTGGATTGTTTGCGGATGAAAATCGTGTAATCGCTCATACCTGGTTGGTACGCACCGCCCGCTGTCGACGCGCCAAATACAAGAGAAATCGTGGGGATGCGCATTTTGGAAAGTTCGGAAATCTCGTAGAAGAGCCGTCCCGATTCCGCAAAGTGGTAAGTTTCGCGTTTCATCGCGGCTTCTGGATCTCCGTGACTATCCCCGCGCAGATCAGCGCCGGCCGACTCGACCAACTGAACATAGGGGATACGGTTTTCACGAGCGATCTGAAGGCCTCGCATCAGTTTCTTGGAATTGAAAGCGTTGAACGCGCCCGCTCGGACCGAGGGATCGTGACCCAGGATCAGGCATTCGACATCCGAAATGACACCGATGCCCACAAGGAACCCGGAGCCCACCTTGTAGTTGGAGTACCAAGCGGCGAGGGGGCTGATTTCCAGAAAAGGAGAGTCACGATCAACTAAAAAACTGATTCTCTCCCGGATGGGCATTTTATTCCGCGAGCGCAGCCGCTTG
>JAPULJ010000805.1 GCA_027295145.1 Alphaproteobacteria bacterium
ATACCTATGGCGCACTCGTGATCCCGTGGACAATTTCGGTCTTCGGAATATTTTTGATGCGCCAGTTCTTCAAAACCGTACCGGACGACCTGATCGATGCGGCACGCATGGACGGCATGAGCGAGTTTTCCATAGTTTGGAAAGTGATGCTTCCCACTGCGATTCCGGCGCTGCTCGCCTTCGCGATCTTCTCGATCGTAGCACACTGGAACGACTATTACTGGCCGCGTATCGTGATCACAGGCGATCGTGACTTGATGACTCCGCCGCTCGGACTGCGCATGTTTAGATCCGACATGGACGGCAACGAATATGGGCCAATGATGGCGGCGGCAACCGTGATGGTCGCTCCGTTGGTCGTGGCATTTCTATTGGCACAGCGCCGCTTCATCGAGGGCATCACCCTATCGGGAATGAAATCACGCTGACGGGCGTGAATAGACTTACGTGGTTTTTTTTGGATTCCGGGCATGGCTATCCGATGCCGGAAATAACGAGGCCCCACTAAAATGCCAAAACCACCGGGGCCTTCTTGAAGAAATAGGAGAAAAGAAATGAAACATAACACTGCTCTGGCCGCACTGCTTGCCGGCACATTAGCAACAGTAGCCCCCGTGACGGAGGCCGCCGTCACGATCGAAGTTGGTTACCCCTACTCAGCCCTTTTCGATGTCACTTTTCAGCGAATCTACCCATTGTTCCAGAAAGCGCATCCCGACATCGATATAAAGTTCCGCGCCACTTATGACAACTACGAGGACGCGACAAATACAATACTGCGCGAGGCCGTGGCGGATAAAATGCCAGACGTCACATTCCAGGGCCTCAACCGTCAGGCGTCGCTCGTCGAGAAGGGGATTGCAAAGTCTCTGGAATCCTTCATTGCCAAAGAGAAGAATTTCTCGAAAGAGGGCTACCACAAGGCAATGCTCGACCTTGGCACGTTCGGCGGTAAAGTCTACGGGCTTCCGTTCGCGATCTCGCTGCCGGTCGGTTACTACAACATGGATGCGCTCAGGAAGGCTGGAATTTCGACACCGCCGAAAACATGGGACGAGGTTGTCGAAAATTGCGGGAAACTGCGTGCCGTCGGGTTCAAGAACCCCCTGTTCTGGGGCTGGAACATCACCGGGAACTGGTTCTTCCAGGCTCTGATGCGGAGCCAGGGTGTGCCGATTTTCTCGAACGGCAAGTTCAACTTTGACGGTCCGGAAGGGTTAGCCGCACTCGAGACGATGAAGAAGCTGTTCCGAGGGTGCAATATGCTCAACCTTCCGACGGGCGATGCTGGGAAGCCATTCGCTGCCGGCGAGGTAGCGATGCACTTCTGGTCGACCTCTGCGGTTGGTGCCATCGAGCGATCGAAGGGCGATTTCGAGTTGCGCACCAGTGAGTATCCAGGCATGGGCTCCCCGCCAAAGGGATTGCCGGCGGGTGGCAACTCGGCGATGTTGGTCTCGACCTCCAAGGATCCAAAGATAATTGAGGCCGCCTGGAAGTTCATCAAGTTCTGCACGTCTGGCGAGGGCGCAGCTGTGGTGGCAGAAACCACTGGTTATATGCCTCCGAACAAGGCCGCTAACGAGCTGCTGGGCGAATTCTACAAAAATAACCCGAACAAGCATACCGCTGTGCGCCAAGCCAGTCTGCTCCGCGAGTGGATCGCCTACCCGGGCAATAACAGCCTCGCGATAACTCAAGTGATCTACGACTACACTGAGTTGATCGTGACGGGTGATGCGGACGACATGAAGCAGCTCCAGATGGAGATGTACGAGGAGGTTTCGGCACTGCTGCCGAAGTAGCGGACCTTTTGTTTGAAGACCATGCAGACCTGGCCGGAGCCATCGCTCCGGCCAGGCGAGCAATGATTCTCAAACAGTGGAAAACGAAATCGACCAACATAGATCAAACTGAGAACGCCTTGGCTGGCGAATCCTCACCCAGTGGCGGATACAGAATAGGAATAAGGTTTTAGGCAATGACGACCAACGCTGAGATTGACCAACGCCGGGATGAAAGCGTCGCTCGAGCCATCGCCTACTCGTCAACATTTGTTGCAGCCCGGGCTCGAGGCGGAGAAGTTTGGGATGTAGAGGGCAATCGCTATATCGATTTCTGTGGTGGCATTGGATGTCAGAATGTCGGGCATGGGCATCCCAAGGTGATCGCCGCGATCGAAAAGCAAGTACACGCATTCACCCACACCTGCTTTCAGATCAGCCCCTATGAAAGTTACGTCCAGCTTGCCGAACGCCTGAATCCACTGGCACCCGGGAAATTCAAAAAGAAGTCTTTGTTTTTCTCAACCGGTGGTGAAGCTGTCGAAAACGCTGTCAAGATCGCTCGATATCACACTCAACGCTCCGCGTTGATCACCTTTACCAACGGCTATCACGGCCGCTCCTATATGGGGATGGGCTTAAGCGCCCGGATGAACCCGTTCAAGGTTGGATTTCGGCCGTTTCCGACGGAAATCTATCGGGTGCCCTTTCCGGACGCCTATCACGGGATCACGCTCGATGAGACGAAACGTGCGTTCGAAACTTTGTTCCGAAGCGATGTTGAACCGACACAGGTGGCCGCCGTCTTCTATGAGCCCGTTCAAGGAGAAGGTGGCTACAACATTGCCGAACAAGCGTTCATAGAGTATCTGCGCGAACTCTGTGACGAGCATGGGATCGTCATGGTCGCGGATGAGATTCAGACCGGATTTGGCCGCACCGGAAAGATGTTCGCCATGGAGCACTTTGGGGTTGCACCTGATCTCTCATGTGTCGGGAAGAGCATGGGTGGCGGTCTACCATTGTCGGGCATCGTCGGGCGGGCCGACATAATCGATAGCGTTCCCCCGGGTGGCCTTGGCGGTACGTTCGGCGGCAACCCGGTCGCCTGCGCGGCGGCGCTAGCCGTTCTTGACGTTATTGCTGAAGAGAACCTGCTCGAGAACGGCCTTAGATTGGGCGCCCATATCGACAAACGTTTCAGGGAAATGACCGACAAGAATTCCTGGAATTGTATTGGCGACATTCGAGCATTGGGGTGTATGAATGCCATCGAAATTGTCAGTGACCGCGAGACACGCGAACCAGCCGACGACCTGACATCTGAAATCGTCAAGATAGCGATTTCGAAAGGCTTGATCCTGGTGACGGCGGGACCGGCTCGGAATGTCATCCGTGTGCTCGTTCCACTGTCCACCCCAACGAAGATCATCGACGAGGGCATGAGCATTGTGGAGGCGTCAATCGGCGAGGCCGTGGCCCGGGCATCCCAGTCCGCCGCGTTAGCATGAACCGAGTAGCAAACGACGATGAAGATTAGAGCCGCTGTCCTGCGGGAATCCGGAAAAGCGCGGCCGTACGTGAACAGTCTTCCGTTGAGCATCGAGGAGGTCGAACTCGATCCGCCGCAGCGTGGTGAGGTTCTCGTTCAGATCAAGGCGGCGGGTCTTTGCCATTCGGATCTTGTCGCCATCAACGGCGAGCGCCCCAAGCCGATGCCGATAGTCATCGGACACGAGGCTGCCGGCATCGTGTCCGACGTGGGGCCGGGAGTGGCCGGCGTTGATGTCGGCGACCACGTGATTCCCGCGTATGTGGCGAGCTGCGGTCATTGCGACATGTGCCGCGAGGGACGTCCTGCCCTCTGTCGACCGGCAACCGCTGCCAATCTGGCCGGCACCCTCATGGATGGAACGATGCGACTGCACAGGAACGGCCAGCGCATCCATCACCATTCCGGGGTCGCCGCCTTCAGCGAATATGCCGTCATCTCACAAAATGCGCTGGTCAGGATCGACCCGGAGATATCGTTCGAGCAGGCGGCGCTTTTCGGCTGCGCGGTGCTCACCGGGGTCGGCGCGGTCGTCAACACCGCCAAGGTCGCGCCGGGTCAGTCTGCCGCCATTGTCGGGCTGGGCGGCGTTGGCCTGAGCGCGCTGCTTGCGGCGGTCGCATCGGGCGCCGGGCAGATCGTCGCAGTCGACATTAATGAGGCTAAGCTGAAGATCGCACGGCAACTCGGCGCGCACGAAACCTTCAACGCAAACCTGGAAAACTGCGTGGAGAAAATCCGCGCGGTCACACACGGCGGAGTCCACTTCGCCTTCGAGACAGCCGGCGTTCCTTCGGCCCTGGACCTGGCCTACAGGGTGACGCGCCGTGGGGGAACCACCGTCGCCGCCGGCATGCCTGGGCCCGACGCCTCGATTACGCTCTCCCACCTCTCTCTGGCTGCAGAGGAGCGCACTATCAAAGGAAGCTACATGGGAAGCTGCGTCCCCAGCCGTGACATTCCCCGCTACATCGGCCTCTATCAGGACCACAAGCTTCCCATCGATCGTTTGACGAGCCACCAGATTGAGTTCGGCGAGTTGAACGGTGCTTTCGACCGCATGGCTGACGGCGAGGCACTGCGGCAGATTCTGATCTTATGAGGCTTTCTCAGGTTGAGCGGCGTGCGGCGCAAGCAGCCGAACTCTACCACATGGGCTGTCCCCAACCGGTGAGCCGCTCCACGCCGGCCGATGCCAACGAACGGCGCAACTGACGCATCTACGCCGACTTTGCCCAGCGACTGATTACCCAAGCGCGAAAACTCTATGCAGCCGACTCGTTTGGCTTGGACCTGTCGAACACGGTCTACGCTCTCGATGCCATTACTATCGACCTGTGCCTGTCGATGTTACCCTGGGCGCCGTTTCGCTCCACCACGGCGGCGATCAAGCTGCACACCTTGCTCGATCTGCGCGGGGCGATTCCGAGCTTTATCCACATCTCCGATGGCAAGCTGCACGATGTCAATGTTCTCGATCTGTTGGTTCCCGAGGCGGGGGCCTTCTACCTTATGGATCGCGCCTATCTCGACTTCGAGCACCTGCATGCGCTCACGCAGATGGGTGCCTTCTTCGTCACCCGGGCGAAATCGAATATGGACGCGCAACGTCTGTACTCGGCGCCGACCGACCACAGTACCGGTCTGGTAGCAGAACAGACGATTGCGCTCAACGGGTTCTATCCCAGCCAGCATTATTCGCAGCAAACCTGACAATGCTTTACCAGGAGTACGATTTCCTCGACCGCTTCGCGGCAGCCGCAGAGTCCGGTTTTAGGGGCGTCGAATATCACTTCCCTTACGATTTCTCCGCGAACGAAATTTCTGAACACCTGCAACGGTTGGGTTTAAAGCAGGTGCTGCACAATCTCCCCGCCGGCGACTGGGCGGGCGGCGAACGCGGCATAGCTTGCCTGCCGGATCGGCAGGGAGAATTTCAGGAAGGCGTTGGCAAGGCGATCGAATACGCAAACACCCTTGGCTGCACGCAGCTGAACTGCCTGGTCGGAATTCAGCCAGTCGACAACCTCGGCTATGAGGGCTGGATGGGTTGCGAATACGTGCCCGCAACCACAACGGTAGACGGTCTCGGTTGGGCGCGCTCCTATTTGAACGAATCCTGAATAACAAGGACAGCATCATGCAAAACTCAGGCTTCATTCGCGTATACGGAACGGAGAACCTTCGTGTTGTGGATGCGTCAATCATGCCGAAAATTATCTCCGGAAATACCAATGCGCCGAGTATAGGTCGAATAAACGCCCTTTTCGGCAAGTCCATCGAGTCTCCCCAGGTCGTCAATCAGCCGTCAGCTGTCGCTTGGAGGTAGTGTCGGCGGTCATCGG
>JAPULJ010000806.1 GCA_027295145.1 Alphaproteobacteria bacterium
GGTGGTCGCGGTGGTCGCGGTCGTCGCGGGCACCGCACTTTGGCAGCAGCCCTGGGTGTCAGAGCCGACATTCCGGGCGTCCCCGATGACGGCGAAATCCTCGATCGCCGTGCTGCCGTTCGTTAATTTGAGCCGCGACCCCGAGCAGGAGTATTTCAGCGACGGCATCACCATCGACATCATCACCGACCTCTCGAAATTTCACGACTTATTCGTGATCTCCAGTACTTCAGTGTTACCCTATAAGGACAAGGCGGTAACGGTCGAAGACGTCAGCCGAGAGCTGGGCGTGCGCTACGTTTTGGAGGGCAGCGTGCAGAAGCTCGGCGAGCGAGTGCGGATCAACGCTCAGCTGACTGACGGCGATACTGGCCAACATCTCTGGGCGGAGCGTTATGACGAGGCGGTCGCCGACATCTTCGACCTGCAGGAGAAGATCACCCGCCGTATCGCCCGCACCCTGGCGGTCCGCTTGACCGAGATCGAACAAAAGCGCGCGTTTGCCAAGCCGACGGACGACCTCAAAGCCTACGACTTCGCGCTGCGGGGCAGGGCGCTTCTCAGGCGGCAGGGCCGCGCAGAAAATTTTGAGGCACGAAAACTGTTCAAGCAAGCGGTCGAACTCGATCCGAGCTACGCTTCGGCCTACGCCGGCATTGGTTGGACTTTTCTCTATGCGGTGCTCTACGGTTGGACGGGAACGCCGCAGAAAGCGATGGATGGGGCCCATGAAGGCGCCTTGAATGCAATGTCTCTGGACGGATCAAACATCGACGCTCACCTATTGTTGACCCATATATTTATTACACGTCGGCAGTTTGATCTCGCGCTCGTCGAGGCGGAGCGTGTGATCGCTATCAACCCCAACGACGCGCGAGGCTATGCGGTGCAAGGCAATGCATTGGTCTGGTCGAGCCGCACCGAGGGCGCCATTCTCGCGTTGGAAACCGCGTTGCGCTTTGATCCCAACATGGATCCCACTACGATCTGGCACTTGGGCCTCGCCTATTACCTCAAGGAACGGTATCCCGACGCTATAGCGGTGCTGGAACGGAACGTTGCGCGAAGGCCCGAACAAGTCTGGGATTACCTGTTGCTGGCTGCGACCTATGCGCAAATGGACCACGCCAAAGAGGCGGCACGTGCGGCGGACATGGTCCGTCGGCTCGATCCATTTTTCAAAGGGGGAAAAGGCCTCTTTGAATTCCGCGATCCGGCCGATGCCGCACGGGTCGCCGAAGGTCTGCGCGAGGCAGGACTCAACTAGACGCGATTGTAGAGACCTGTCGTGCCGAGCCCGCGCAGGCGGGCGGGTTGCGATTACCCGCCCGGCCGGCCCGCACGATTATCTTGCGCCGATCGATCGTGCTCGCGCTACTGCCGACCACGTAAATCAGACCGCTTCATTCACGGCTTTCTGTGGTCGCCACAGCGCTCAGTAATTGTCCCGGAGTTCGCCCCGGTTGTTTTCCCAGTTGTAGTTGGCGTAAACGACATAAGCCTCTGGCGCTTTCCGCCAGGCGTCACGGAGTTCCTCAGTGGTGTTCAAATACAGCTTACCGTCGACGATGGTCCATACCTCGGGATCGACATCGGCAAATTCGCCGGTCGCCAGCCCTCCCGAGCAATAGCCGCCGTACTGCGGCGCATAGCGGTCCGGATTGGCGGTGAACAGGTCGCGATTGGTGGCGCTGGCGAACTGCCAGCGGGCATCCTGCCAGACTTTCTCGAATTCGGCGGAGCCTTTCATCGGCTGGCCTTCGGTGAAATAGGCGACGGTGTCGTAGCCGTGGAGCGCCACATTATCGCTATCCACGTTATACTCGGCGAACTGCTTCTTGGTCGACAACAGGGGCGAAACGAACATCGCGGTGACGATCACGGCCGCCACGAACACGATAGCCCCGTAGACGAAGAGGGCGGGGCGGGACGTCAGGTGATTTGAGGTGCTCATGGTTGACCTCCTTTCGATATTGCGGCATTGCCGAAGGCTGTGCCGCGCCTGTTCCTCCGGCCGATCCTACCAAAGCAGATCGGTGAGCTTATCGCGCGAATGACGATGCCCGGTGTTCAGCGCCAGATAGGCGAGCAGCAACTGCGTCTTGCGCGGCAGCACAATTTTCTGCGTCGGGCCGCGCAGCAGCTTGACGTCGCCGAACAGCTTGAGCGATAGGAGCTCCATTGCGACATCCAGTCCGGAGGATTTGGACGATTTCGATCATAACCCACGTTCGACCAGGTTGCAATTCCGTGAGGATTGATTTGCATCGTCGAATTTAAAAGGAAATTGATCGTATTATGTTCCAGTATCCCAATTAGCTGCCGGGTCGCCACTTCCGCTTATGGCTACAAGCAGACCTCCAGCCGCCCGAAAACGACTTCCGCTCCTCCCCCAGGAACGGACATTCAATTGCCGACACCGACTTTAAATCGGCAACCCCATCACGCCGCCTCCGGGGCGTGAGCGGTGACAACGCGCGTAGAGGCCCCGTCTCCGTTCCGGGGGTGCCCCAGGGGCCGTCCGAGGGTCGAGTTGCGCCTGTGCGGCCATGCGCGGGCCGTGGCGAGTCGATCTCTGCGACACTGCCTGCCCATCCCGCAATCAGTTCCCGTTCACCGGGCGAAAAACCCGCTTCGGATGGAGCGTCCTTGTCGAACCTTGGCTTGCCCTTCACCAGCCGCGCCCAATTTCGTACCCGGCCCGTCATGGCCAGTCCACCGGGTCCGCCGGTCGGGC
>JAPULJ010000807.1 GCA_027295145.1 Alphaproteobacteria bacterium
CTACAACGGCGATTACAATCGAGTTCTTCATTTCTGGAGATCCTTGCATCATGTTGAAGTCTCCGGGCCGGGTCGGCCCGGGGATTGCTCCGCCGGGGCTCCCACAGATCCGTACATGATCTCTCATACGGCTCCTCAAGTCATGGATTCACTCGAACGAAACTCCCACTCGGATGCGTGGAGTGGCAAGCGGATGACGCGACTCAAGTTGCTCGAAACGGGTCCACGTGAAACTCACGCGGGACGCTCGCGAGCGGCGAGTCAGCCACTTCTTCCACACGCGTCGCACGCCACGGTACACCCGGCTCAGGGAGTAGTAATTCCCCGGGCGTCCAAAATAATTGTAGTGGCCATGCAACTTCCGATTCAGTGTTGCGCGCTGCTCTGGAACTGGGCCGTGGCGATTCCTCCGACACCAATCGTCGATCCTCGTGATCGTCCGACGGATTCGGCTCGAAGCCGTGCGAGTCTTCACCGTCCATCCGCCACGACGTGTCCGGCCCCAGTGCAGAGTGAACCCCAGGAAATCAAACGTCCCTGGTTTCTTCTGCCCAACCGAAGAGCCCCCGCCCGGTCGCTCGAAGCGAACCAGCCGGGTTTTCTCTGGATGAATCGTCAGACCGTACGCCGAAAATCGCGGACCAAGCAACTCGTACATCCGCTGGGCGTCACACTCATGCGTGAATCCCAGTACAAAGTCGTCCGCGAAACGGATCAGGATCGCCTCGCCCTTAAGCGTTGGCTTCACTTCCTCCTCGAACCACATATCCAGCACATAGTGCAAATAGATGTTGGCCAACAAAGGAGAAATCACGCCACCTTGAGGTGTACCTTCATCGGGATAGCTCAATGCTCCCTCTTCCAGCACACCGGCTTTCAACCACTTTCCAATCAATCGAAGCAACACGCCGTCCGCTACCCGACGCTTCAGGAACTCCCGCAGATGGCCGTGGTCGATCGTTTCGAAGTACTTGCGTACGTCCACGTCCAGCACAAAGCCGCCGCCCTTCTGGTGCAGCCAGCCACGCAGCGTATCCAACGCTTGGTGAGCCGACCGTTCCTTCCGGTAACCGTGCGAGCCTTCATGAAAGTCCTGTTCGTAGATCGACTCGAGAATCATCACCACCGCACGCTGCAGCACCTTATCCGCGACCGTCGGAATCCCCAGAGGGCGGGTTTCATTCCCCGTGCCTTTCGGGATATAAGTCCGGCGAACCGGAGGCGCCCGATACGTACCTTGGTGGGCTTCATCAACAAGCTGGTCCAACCTCTCGAACAGGCCTTCCTGAAACTCCTCGTGCGTTTGGCCATCCACTCCCACCGCGGCGTCGGGGCGAACCAATCGGTTGGCGTACCACAACAATTCGCGATCGAGGCAATGGCTCAGCGTTCTCAATGCCGTCTGCGGCATCTGTTCCGCCAGCGCTGCTATCCGCTGCAGTTTCGTGAACACCGAATCGGACGGCAGAGGTTCCGAGGTGTTTCCCTGCAACGGGTCCATGACCTGATGTCCCCCTTTCCTGCGAAGGCTCCTGTCAGGCATCAGTTCGCCCCCTTCTGTCGCCCACGGGTGGCGAGCCACCCGATACGGCGGGTTTCGGTACTATGGAGACACTCCGACTCCTGCCACCCCATCCCTGCGAACTCATTGGTTTCGTCCACCGGTTCCGCGAGTTGCCCTGCGTCGTTTCGTGGTGTTCCAGCCAGACCAGGGCCGGACTCCCATCGGTCCACAGGACCAGACCGAGGGCCAGGTCGTTTGGGGGCGGCACAACCAGAAAGCCGCTTCGTCTCGCGGAGAATGACAGGTCTCTCCTGTTCCTGTAGAACCCCAGTCGGTGCCCCCCATGTTCCAGCGACCCCGGTAGACCCGTTGACGTCAGGCCAATACAACGTCACAGTACGGTCCCCGCTACAGCTAAATACGAGGACGTCTACGACCGAGATTTCGGGGCTCAATAGCATGATACGACACCGTCGCTGTCTACGCTTCGCAGCCGCCATCACTGACGTCCACGCAAGACTCGCTTCCGCCTGTTGGCCAGGCTTTAACGGGCAGGACTGGATACCTGCCGGGTTCCAACGGGAGGTTTCTGGAAACGTCATGTTATCCAATCCCCCTCCCCCAAGTTAAACAGGACACAATAGCTGGATTCGCAAGAATTCAGCCGGTGATGCTGAATTCTTGCGAATCCAGCTACGTTTGGTTGCGGCCGAAGGCAGTGTCGTTTTACAGAGACTCAGATGCGAGTACTCAGTGGATAATCCGAGAGACAAACATGGGTTTGGGCATTAACTGGTTGCGGCCGCGGGCATTCAATGCGGTCTGTCTTGCGCTTCTCGTAATCAGCGCCGGGTTGCCAGGTTGCACTCGGGGCTACTATCGCCGACAGGCCGATCAAGAAGCCGCCGCACTGGTTTATGAAAAGTCCAATGATCCGCGTTGGCAACAGTTATACGACTTCACGATCGATATGGATCCTCGTAGTCGGTACTACGACCCGTACGATCCCGATCGCCCTCCCATGCCTCCCGATGATCCCGCTGCTCATGAGCTCATGCACTGCGTTGACCAAAAGGAAGGCTGGTCCCATTGGCACGAAGACGGAGACATTCAAGAGCTGGAGAACCCGTTTTGGCGCGATTATCTAGCCGAGTACGTCCCCCAGACTGAAGATGGAAATTACGTGCTCGATCTGCAAGACTCCGTACGGCTGGCCATCATCCATTTGCCGACTTATCAGGAGCAATTGGAAACGATCTACCTGTCGGCTCTCGATGTCAGCACCGAACGGTTTCGTTTCGATGTACAGTTCTTCGGCGGAGACGACATCTCGCAGCAACACCTGGGAAAACTTCGAACCGGCGGCGAAGCGAATACTCTCAGGAACGACATCGATTTGCTTGCGACGCGGCGGTTTTCAGCGGCCGGTCAATTGCTGGTCAACTTCGCAAATTCCTTCGTTTGGAACTTCGCTGGCGGGAATACCGACGCCATATCGTCCTTGTTGAGTTTTAACTTTGTTCAACCACTTTTGAGGGCAGGTGGTCGCGCCATTGCCCTGGAACAACTGACGCTGGCCGAGCGTGGCCTGTTGGCAAACTTACGAGCCTTTCAACAGTATCGGCAGGGGTTTTACACGGACTTGGCGGTGGGCGACGATGGTAATGTCCCTCGACCCCGTCGGCGTGGTGGATTTCTGGGCGGAACCGGTTTGACTGGATTTACGGGAACGGGTGGTGGCGGATTCGGTGGCGTCGGACAAGCGACCGGCTTTGGACGGGGGGGGTTCGGAACGGGAGCTGCCGGTACTGGGGGCGGCACCGGCGGAGCTTTAGGTGCCGGCGGCGGCGCCGGCACCGTCGGTGGTTTCATCGGATTGTTGCAGGTTCAACAAGAGTTGCGCAATCGCGAAGACAATCTGAACCTGCAGCTGCGAACGCTCGCCTTATTGGAAGCAAACCAGGAAGCCGGTCTGATCGGCGTCGATCAAGTGCTGCAGTTTCAGCAGAGCATCGAGACGGAACGCGCCAACCTGTTGCAGTCCCGAAACTCGCTCGCCAACTCCTTGGAAAACTTCAAAACCGGCGACCTCGGTCTGCCAGCTGATCTGCCCATTGAATTAGACGACTCGTTCATCCGCCGGTTCCAGCTCATCGATCCACGGATGAGCGCCGTCGAAAGTGCCGTCTCAACGTTGATCACCGACTTTGGTCGGTTACCGCAAGAACCGAATCTCCAGGATCTGCAGATGATGCTCACACGAGTCACAGAAGTGCGCAACCAAGTGGCTGGCCAGTTCCAAATGGTCTCTGACGATTTGAGTCAATTGGACGGCGTTTCGGAAGTTCGTGAGCAAAAGATGACTCCAGAGGAACGTGATGAGTTTCGGGATGAAAAACAGGGGCTCGAAGACACGTTTAAGCTGCTACAAACCCGCTTCCAGGATTCTGCTGACAGGCTTCAAGAATTACAAAGCGGTCTTACACCCGAAACACGTGAGCAGTCGGCCGACCGATTTGTGGCGTTGACCACCGAATTATCGAACATTGTGGCCGAACTGACTTTGATCCAA
>JAPULJ010000808.1 GCA_027295145.1 Alphaproteobacteria bacterium
CAACGCCCCCGAAAACCCGTCCAAGACCCTCGCACCCCACACCCCCCCCCCCCCCCCGGGGGGGGGGGGGAGATCCAGGATAACGATGGCTGGCATGACTGTGGTTAGAGCTTGCTTGCCTCAAACCAGCACCAGTCCCTCTTCGGACACGGGCTTGCTGTCGACTTGATCTTCGGGTCCGAGCAGCATCTTGTTGTGGGCCGCGCCCGAGGGGATCATCGGATAGCAGTTCTCGGTTTTGTCGATTCGGATGTCGGCGATCACCGGCCTGTCGGTGGCGATCATCTCGGCGATCACGTCGTCGAGTTCGGCCGGCTTGTCCGCGCGAAGGCCGACACCACCGAAGGCTTCGGCGAGTTTGACGAAATCGGGCAGCGCCGCGACGTAGCTCTCCGAGTAGCGGCCGTCATGCAACAGTTCCTGCCATTGCCGCACCATACCCATATACTCGTTGTTGAGGATGAAGGCCTTCACCGGCAAGCCGTACTGAACGATCGTCGACATTTCCTGAATGTTCATCATCAGCGAAGCCTCGCCGGCGATGTCGATGACGAGCGCCTCGGGATGGGCTATCTGAACGCCCATCGCCGCAGGCAGGCCATAGCCCATGGTCCCCAGCCCGCCGGACGTCATCCAATGGTTGGGGGACTCGAACTTCATGAACTGCGCCGCCCACATCTGGTGCTGGCCGACTTCGGTGGTGATGTAGTAGTCCTTGTCTTTGATATGTTCTTGCAAGCGTTGGAGCGCGAACTGCGGTTTGATGATGTCGCCTTCCTGCTTGTATTTCAGGCAATCGACCGCGCGCCATTTGTCGATTTGATTCCACCAGGCTTCCAATGCCTTGGAGTCGATGCGGTGCTGGCGTGCCTTCCAGATTTTGAGCATGTCCTCGATCACGTGCCCGGCATCGCCAATAACCGAAATATCGACAGCCACGTTCTTGTTGATCGAGGAAGGGTCGATATCGACATGGATCTTACGCGAGCCAGGAGAGAATTCGCTCAATAGTCCGGTCACGCGATCGTCGAAACGGGCGCCGATACAGACCATCACGTCACAGTCGTGCATTGCGAGGTTGGCTTCGTAGTTGCCGTGCATTCCCAACATCCCGAGGAACCGGCGGTCCGAAGACGGTATCGCGCCGAGCCCCATCAGCGTCAGGGTGCAGGGGGCACCAGTGGCCGCCACCAGCTCCGCCAGCAGTTGCGAAGCGCGGGGACCCGAATTGATAACCCCTCCGCCGCAATAGAATAGTGGACGCTTGGCGCCGGCGATCATCTCGCACGCCGCCTCGATGCCAGCGATCTCGCCTTTAACCTGCGGTTGGTAGCTGCGGTGTTTAACCTTGGACGGCGGAAGATAAGGGCCGATCGCTTGCAGGACATCCTTGGGCAGATCGACGACGATCGGGCCGGGGCGCCCCGACCTGGCGACGTGAAAAGCCTCGTGCATAATCCGGGCGAGGTCGTTCACGTCGCGCACCAGATAATTGTGCTTGGTGCAGGGGCGGGTGATGCCGGTGGTGTCTGCCTCCTGGAAGGCGTCGTTGCCGATCAAGTGGGTCGGCACTTGCCCGGTGAGGCAAACGATTGGGATCGAATCCATCATCGCGTCGGTGAGGCCGGTGACCGCATTGGTGGCCCCCGGCCCGGACGTCACCAGAACGACGCCGACTTTGCCGGTCGATCGCGCGTAACCCTCGGCAGCGTGCACTGCGCCGCCCTCCTGGCGTACCAGAATGTGGCGCAATGCATTCTGCTTGAAAATGGCGTCGTATATTGGCAGCACGGCGCCGCCGGGATAGCCGAAGATGACCTCGACCCCCTGATCGACCAGCGCCTTAAGGACGATTTCCGATCCGTTCGGTTGCTCACTCGCCATGCAATTCACCCTCGCCGGAGCACAACCCGGTGACCCGGGGCACTCGACATTTCGTGGATATCGCGGTGCAATCCACCATAAGCCGACGGGAACCGTGGAATCAAGGCGGCTCGATTTCGCACCTGCGAAGGCTTACTCCTATCCTCTCGCGGCGACCTGGTCAACAGAATAGGCGAACTTTATTAAAGATTTGTGGTACTAAACTTTCCGAATATTGCTCATCAAGAGAGAAAGCACCGGGGCATTGGTGGCGGAACCAGGTATATTGGCGTTTGGCGTAGCGGCGAGTGGCCTGCTGGCCGGCTGTGATGGCGTCGGCTAGCGATATCGCTCCCGTCAACGCTGCTTCTAGTTCACGCACACCGACCGCCTTCATCACGGGCAGTTTGAGATCGAGGCCAAGCGCCAGCAATGCGCGCACTTCATCGATTGCGCCGGCTTTCACCATCATCTCGAAACGGACATCGCAGGCCGGGTACAGGACCTCGCGCGGTGGCACCAGCACAATCATCAGAAAGCGCAATCCTGGCGGCGGACCAGCCTTTGCCGCATTCTGCCAGTCGCCAAGCGTTCGCCCGGTTTCCTCCAGGACTTCGGCGGCTCTGATCAGGCGTTGGGAATCGGTGGGGCGCAATCGGGTAGCAGATCTGGGATCGTGAACAGCAAGCTCGGCGTGAAACGCCCCACCGCCGATCTCGGCATGCCGGGCCCGCACCGCCTTACGAGTAGCCGGGGAAACAGGGGGAACTTCCTCGATCCCCTCGGTCAGCGCCTTGAGATAGAGCCCTGTCCCGCCGACCACCACCGGCAACCGGTCCAGGCGATGAGCGGTCTCAATTTCAGTCAGCGCCATCGCACGCCAGCGCCCGGCCGAACAAGGATCGTCCGCATCCAAGATCCCGAACAGCCGGTGCGGGGCCCGAGCCATGGTGACGTCCTCGGGACGTGCCGTTAGCACCCGAAGCTGGCGGTAGACCTGCATGCTGTCGGCGTTCACGATGGTGCCGCCGAACGCTTCGGCGATGGCCAGCGCAAGCGCCGACTTGCCGCTCGCCGTCGTCCCGCCGATTACGATCACCGGTTTTCCGGTTTCCATTTTTCCGCCCGTCATCACCCCTATACCGGTAGTACAGGCAGGCGCCCGCTGCTTCTACTTTCGCACATGCAGCACGCTCTGACCTTGATCGAAATTCCGGCCCATCCCGATCTCGACAATAGCATTACCGAGGCCGCGCGGTCCGCCCTGGGCAAAGCCGGCGATGAGCCAGGCCCGGCCGATTGGCTCGCACCTGTGATCGCCTGCGACATTTCCTTCGCTGGTGTGTTGCCCGACGCGGCAGGGGTGAGGATCGATCACGGCGACCTCACAGCGCTCCTCTACTTGCAAGGCTACCGCCGGGACGAATTCATCGATTGAACATCGCTAACGAAAAGGGCGTCCGCCGAGCGGACGCCCTCCATCACGAGTTCAGCCTGTGGCTTCAGCTCTTGTCTAGACGCAGTGCAACGAACCGTTGGTCGCCCTTGCGGTTGACTAGGAGCAACAGAGACTTGCGGCCTGCTTTACGTGCCTTGGCGATCTTGTCGAGGATCTGGCGCGGGTTGGTCACTTTGTCCTGCCCCGCTTCGATTACGACATCACCGGCCCGGATGCCTTTGGAATAGGCAATACTGGTGCCGTCAACCTTGGTGACGATAACCCCTTCAACCGCGCCTTTGATCCGATAACGGCTGCGCAGGGGCGGGGTGATCGAAGACAGAGTCAAACCCAAGGTTTCGGTCGTCTCGCCTTCCTTTGGCACCGGCCGACCACGCTTGGTGCTGATTTTCATCGCCTTTTCGGCCTTCTCCAACTCGCCGAGCGTGACCTTGAAAGTGACCTCCTTGCCGTTTCGCCAGACTACCACCTCGACCGACTCGCCGACCTTGGTGTCGGCGACGATGCGGGGCAGCTTGCGCATCCCCGTGACCTCGCGGCCGGCAAAACGAAGAATGATGTCACGAGGCCTGATCCCGGCTTTCTTGGCCGGTCCATCCTTGTTGACATTGACCACCAGCGCGCCCCGCGCCTTGCCAAGACCGACGCTCTCGGCGATCTCGGGATCGACGGTCTGGATACGCACGCCGAGCCAGCCACGCTTGGTGCGGCCGAACTCCTGGAGTTGGGAGATAACCGACTTGGCGACGTTCGCCGGGATCGCGAAACCGATACCGACACTGCCGCCGCGCGGCGAAATGATGGCGGTGTTGATGCCGATCACCTCGCCCTTGAGATTGAACAGAGGACCGCCCGAATTGCCCTTATTGATCGAGGCATCGGTCTGGATGAAATCATCGTATGGACCGGCATTGATGTCACGATGCCGGGCCGAGATGATGCCTGCAGTGACCGAACCGCCGAGGCCGAACGGGTTGCCGATCGCCACCACCCAGTCACCGACCCGCATAATATCGGAATCGCCAAAGGAAACGGTAGGCAGATCTTTCTTTGGCTTGACCCTGAGCAAGGCGATGTCGGTCTTCTTGTCGCGGCCGATGACCTTGGCCTCGAGCCGGGTCCCGTCCCTCAGGATCACCTTGATTTCGTCGGCGCCGGCGATGACGTGGTTGTTGGTCACCACGAGGCCGGACTTGTGGATGATGAAGCCCGAGCCGAGCGAGGTCGCGCGGCGGCGGGTGCCGCCCGGTGGCTGGTTGCGATCCATGAAGTCCTTGAAGAACTCCTCGAACGGCGAGCCCGGCGGCAGGTTGGGCATGCGCGGGCCACGCTTACGCCCTATCTTGCGCACCGACGTGGTCGAGATGTTGACCACCGCGGGAAGCAGTTTCTCGGCCAGATCGGCGAAGGATTCAGGCGGGCCCTTGGCTTGCGCGGTGCCGGCAAGGAGCAACGCCATAGCCGCAGTCGCAGCGATTAGCCAGGCGGCCAATGCGCGCGGATGGATTATGCTGATTTGAGAATTCGATCGTATCAGTCGGCTCACGGGGATTCTCCGGGTATCATTTGCGTCAAACCGCCTTGCGGCGAGCGGGCTCCGGATCGGAACGATTGGCCGTGCCGCATCCGGGCGGCTGGTATTGCACGATTGTAACACGCGATTTGGGGTTTCGCGCACCAAGCGTCAAGAAAAGGAATCGTTCACTTTCGCGATCCCGCGATTTCCCCAAGGTTGACCAAGCAATATGTTGGAATAATGGCGAACGAATGTTTTATATTCTCACCGGTAGAGCATGTAGAGGATCGCCAGCCCGAGAGCGGCGGCGATCATGCCGGCGTTGCGGATCATTGACTCGGGCATGCGCATCACCTCGGCCAGCATGCGTTTCATACTTGTCGGAAAGAGTGCGTAGAGCGCCCCTTCGATGACCAGGATAAGCGCAATCGCCGCCGCCAATGTCTCCATCGCTGGCGGCCGGCCTCGCGTCTACTATTTCGCCTACTATTTGGCCTTCGCCTGCCCGGAGGTAACGTCCGGGAACATACGGTAAAGATCGAACACGGGCGGCCCGACATAGCGCGTCTTGTCGCCGGTCAGGCTGGCCCGCGCGGTGCGCATGCGGACCCAGAAATCGTAGAAACTCCGGTCCCGGCCATAAGCGTCGTTGTAG
>JAPULJ010000809.1 GCA_027295145.1 Alphaproteobacteria bacterium
TGGATAGACCACGAAAGGTATCCAGAGCCCGAAGATCATTGCCAGCACGGCGGCCCAATCTTCGTCGAACAGTCTTTCGAACGCAAGCAAGCTCCAGATGGTGACGACAATGGCCGAGCAAAAAAGCGCGACGAACAACGAGCCCAACTTCAGGCGGGGCCAGAACGAGAACTCGTTGCCACGGGTGGCGATGATACGGAAATTGAGTACCAGGATTTGAAGCACGCGCCGCAGCCAGTCTCCGGGACGCGGTTCGAGCTTGCCCGAGATGGCGCCGATCGATTGCAGCAACTCGAAGTTACTGCGCCATTCGCCGCGCTTCTCCGAACCATCGTAGAGCCGATGGATGAGCGGCGTGCGAAGCTGGCTGGGCGCTTTGGCGATCTCGCGTGCGGCGCTTTCGCGGACCTCTTCACTCGCGTCGGTGAGACCGAGCCGGAACAGGTGCTCCATCGCTTCCGATGTCGCCACGGCGCCAAGCGCGACGCAGGCGTTTGTCCGTACGCGCTGTTCCTGTTCCGCCCCGGTGTAGTCGCTCAGAAGTTCAATGATCGGGCGCATGTGCGATTCCTTTGGCCACGTCGATCCAGGTGCGGATCAGGTCCGCGTCTTCGGGTCCAGCACGGTGCAGGACACTCAGAAGGCAGAATTCGGCAATTGAAGAGTAGGCGGGCCCGGTGTCATCGAGCTGTGGCAGGGTTTCCTTACCCACAATGCTCAGTTCGTCCTGGCCCAGCCAGTCCGCTCTCTCCTGCCGCTCGGTGAAGCGGGCGCAGAGTTTCTTGGTATCCTCCGGGCCCTTTATCTTCAGCGCGGCGCCGCGACGCTCGGTGATCTTCGAGTTGAAGAGTTCGAACAGTTCGCGAAAATCCTCGGCGGACGCGCCGTGTACCACCGCGGCGCGCAGCACGATCGAGATCGCCCATCTTGTCCAAACGACGCGGGGCCGGTTCTTCAGGATGATCTCAAGCACGGGTTGCGAAAGCCGCGCGGCCTGTTCGCGCTGGGTGCCATGTCCGGTCAGGGCTGCGGCAACCGATTGCAAGGCGAAGCGAAATGCCTGCTCTTCGGCCGAAGTCACGAGCCGGCGCATCACTTCGCGGCGCAGCGGTTTCAGAAGGAATTCGTGCGTGATCTCGGCAAACTCTCCTCCCAACCGCGGCTCGACCCGAATAATGTTCTTGCGCTGCATGTGGGTGAGCAACCGCTTGCGCTGCTTGGAATCGCGCAGTGGCGCGTTGATGATTTCCGAGACTTCGACCACGTTGCGCGTCCCCTGATTGGTGACGAGCGGATTCATCATGTCGAGCGCCTCGAGTTGGTCCTCCTCCTCCGAAAGTTCGGACAGCGTGTCGCGGAAATAGCGCCGCAGGATTCGCTTTGGCCCGCCGGTCGCTTTCTTGAAGGTGGCGCGGTCGATCAGCCGGTCACTCTTTGGCGCGCCGCTGTCCTCCTCGGTCACCGCCGCCGAATAGTGTTTTTGGCCCACCGTGTCCCACAGCTTTTCACAGATGATCTGTACGTGCGCCGGTTCGAGATAACGGTCTTCGCGCAGGAGAGCGGTGACAATCCAGTCGTAGCACTCCTTGGTGTAGCCGTAGCGGTAGATCTTGGCCGGCTCACTGATAATCCGATGCGCGTCGCGCTTGTTGATGAAGTCAAGCCGGTACTGCGTGTCCTCCCAGAAAGGACGAAGGTCGCGCACCGCCTTCAATCTTCCGAGATATTCGTCGCGCATCGACAGGACGATCTTTACCGGCAGCGGATTGCCGGCCCGAGACCTGTAGGTGAGCAGCTTCTTCAGTTCGGCGAAAAAGCTCGGGCGCAACCGCCAGTCCCGGTCGGGTTGAGCGGTATTTTCATTCTGCGCCAAGGCGAGGTCTTCGGAATCTTCGTCCGTCTCCTCCATCTCCTTGTCGACCTCTGTCTCTAGAACGTCCGTAAAACGCGTGAAGATCTCCTCGAACTGATCGACTATCAGGCAAATCGTGTAGCCGCTCTGCTTGCTGCCCCAGAGGTTACAAATATTTTCGAAGAACCGCACAAAGCCGTATTCCGGTATATCGAGGCAGTCGATCCATTCGCGATGGGCGCGGATGGCGCGTTCGGAGCCGAGCAGGTCGCGGATCTCCGACAGGGTCGCCGCGCGCCACTCGTCATCGCGTATGGCCTGCCCGGTTCGGTCGAAATCGAACAACGCCGCAAAATGCCGCCAGAAGGCGCGAATCGTCACCGTCCCGCTCAGCAGCCGGCAGAAAAAGGGCAGCGTATGGCCGACGCGGCGGCGGTAGGGATCAAACCAGACCGTTACCTCGTATGGCGCCAGGAGCTGGCGGCGATCGCTCTCATCCGTCTTGATCTCGTCATAGTGGGTGATGGCCTCTTCGAGCTTCACCTCGCTCAACTCCGGAAAGCGCTTCAAGAATTCGGCAATTGCGTGGGCTTCGGTTTCCGGCGCAGGGATCAGCTGAAGGAGGGTATTGACACGCACCGCCTCGAGCGGGTTGTCCTGGGGCGTCAACCGGACGCTGTAGACGCCGTCGCGCTCAAGCTCGGGGATCACACGCGCGTTGAGCAGGGAAGTCTTGCCGGCCCCGGACGGCGCATGCAAAACCGAGAGGGGTCCGCGCGAGAAAAGCGCGGCCAGTTCGCTGGTCTCGATTTTGCGCCCGAAGAACAGTTCGGCGTCCTCGAACTGATAGCTCTCGACCCCCATATAGGGCTTGGCGGAAATGGTCCGGCGTTTGAACTTGTTCGGGTAGTCCTTGAACGACGCGCCGTAATCCGGCTCGCTGTCTGGCGCCTCAATGGCGGTGATTACCTTTTCCACCATCTCCCGTCGCTACCTCCCCTCTACCGCCTCGATCAGGTCCTTTACGAAAGCTCGCTGACCGCCCTCGATTTCCAGCAGGCTGAGGATCGTGTTCTTGCGATTATTATCGTGAATCTGCGCCTCGATCTGATGTATCCAGCCATCATGGGCGCGAGCTGACAGCAGCCCACGCTTGCGGGGAACGAGGTAGCGCTCGTCCATTTGCTGCCCGAACGCCTCGGTCAAAACCGAAACCAGCACCTGCTGCACCCCCGTGGCAAGCATTGAATAGCCAAAGACCACGCTCGGATGATGCTTCTCCAGCCGATTGATGACCGCGTTTGGCACGATGCCCGGCGCGCGGGTAAGCTCGAACAGTTGCTCGCTGGTCAGGATGCAGCTTTTCGACACATCGATCGAACCATGGTACTTGAACAGGATGCACCCTTCCATATCGTCGAACGAAAGGTGTCGAGCCTCGTCATGCTCGCTGTCCGACACGGCGCTTGGCTTGTAAGGCACGAGATCTATGTGAGCCTCGTCCTCGATCGCCTCCAAGGCGGCATCGGCGTCGTCCTTCCGGAACGTGCCCAGACTACGTTCATTGTCTTTGCTCAGGTCATGGATCTCGACGCGTTTGCCGGTTTGGTCCTCGGTCATCCGGAAACGCCGAACGTCCAGGCCGTCCGGCAAGGATACGACAATCCGCGAAAAGGAAACGCCGGCGCGAAACAGTTCGCGTTCGAGATAGGTCCCGAAATTCGTCGTGAAGATCATCGGGCGCCGATCCTTCATGCGGCGACCGGAACCGATTTTGTCGGTCATGACACGCATGAGCCGCGCAAAGTCGCGGTAAAACCCGACATAGGCCGAATTGCTCTGTAACAGGATGCTGCGCACCTCGTCCTCGACCATCCCCTTGCTGCGTTGCAACGAGCGCCACGAGGCGATGATCTCGAGCGGAAGCGGGGTAAGGTCACTTCCCTCTTCGGCGTGATAAAAGCTCCGGGCGAGGGTGAAAGCGATGTCCTGGGGGCTGGGCACACCCGCTTTGCCATCCGTGTCGCTGTCATCGTCGCCCGGAGGCTCGACGCCAGTGAACGGCCCAATGACAAAATTGATCCCGTTCTCGAGCGCTGGTCGCGATAGCGCGTAGATCGCGTCCTCGCGCTGGCTCGGCTGCTGCAACACCGGTTGTTGCCTGACCCCGCTGTCTTCGTCGTCTTTGCCGTTTTCTCGCTCCTCTTCGGCTTGACGAGCGGCACGCTGACCGTTGATGGCATTTTCGATTTTTCGAAGGGGTTTCGTCTCATGCATCGCATTCTTGAAGATGATTGCCGGAAAACCGCGGAAACGCTGAGGCCGCACATCTTTGGCGCCCGGCAAGAGAACGGTGACAATGCTTTTGCCCTCGTGCATGAACCGATTGAAGGCCTGATCGATCTCTAGCCTGTGCACTGGACCTTCGCCCTGTTCCCCCCAGCACAGAACAACGACCAGCGCCTCGGCGATCTTTTCTTCAATTACGTCGTTGGTCAGCCTGTCGGCAGGCATGTCCTCGTCATCGTAGAATACCTCGAATTTGCGGTTGCGGAATTCCTGCCACAATTCCTCGATCAGCGGCTTGTCCGCAGAATTATGCGCGAGAAAGACATCCAGCACGGAAAATTATCTCCCTATCAAGTTCTCAATGGACACTCGCCCATAGGTAGAACGATACACGAAATATCTCAAACTGTCGACGATACCGTGGCCTCTGCGAACCCGGAACGTCGAGGCCAAGACCGTGATATTCGCCGGCATTCTTGAGCGCGCTTGTGGCACAACCCTGACATTCGCATAGCCGCGCCTGAAGGTCCGTTTTCGAGCGGATCGCCGACACTCGACGTCAAGGGTCCAACACGGATCACTGGGGCGCGAACGCTAACCAATTGCGCTCGCTTCAATGAATGAGGCCGTTATCTTGTTTTGCCTGTCATATTGTTTCATCAGGCTCCACCCCCTACTCCCCCTTTCACCGCCGTGGTCACATAATTCACCGACAGGTCCCGCTCCGAGATACGCCACTCCCAGGCCAGCGGGTTGAACACGAAACCCTTGGCGTCGACCGGCTCCAGACCGGCGCGGCCCAGCATCGCCTGCAACTCCGAAGGCGTAATGAACTTCGCCCAGTCGTGGGTGCCGCGCGGCAGCCAGCGCATTACCTGCTCGGCACCGACAATCGCCACCAGCCAGCTCTTCGGGTTGCGGTTGATGGTCGACGTCACCATCAGCCCGCCGGGCCGCACCAGCGCCGCGCAGGCGTCGAGGAAGGCCTGCGGGTCGGGCACATGCTCGACCACCTCCATGTTCAGGACCGCGTCAAAGCTCTCCCCCGCGCCGGCCAGCGCCTCCGCCGTGGTCACCCGGTAGTCGATCTCCAGCCCCATCCGTTCGGCGTGCAGCCGGGCGACGGGGATGTTGCGCTCGGCGGGGTCGGCGCCAACCACCTGCGCCCCCAGCCGCGCCATCGGCTCGGACAAAAGCCCGCCGCCGCAGCCGATATCGAGAATCCGCAGTCCCTCGAACGGGCGCAGGCTCTTCGGATCGCGCCCGTGCTGGGCGGCGATCTGCGCCACCGCATAGCCCAGCCGGCACGGAGTCATCATGTGCAGCGGCTTGAACTTGCCCTCCGGGTCCCACCACTCCCCGGCCATCGCCTCGAACTTGGCGATTTCCGCCTGATCGACCCTCGCGGTTTCCGGCATCCGTCAAACTCCCGGCACGCAGCCCGCTTGAAAGCGCGGGCTACCATGACATAGTGCAAGGACGCGATCGGCGCCATGCCGCCCG
>JAPULJ010000081.1 GCA_027295145.1 Alphaproteobacteria bacterium
AACGCGTTCCTCGTCCTGCCGGTCTGTGCCGGTGTCGCGCTGCTTCTCTCTTTCTTCTTCCGCGAGACCTGGTGCAAGCCGATCGATTAAGTCGGGGACAGTATATTTATTTAATTGGGAGTGGAGGGATATCTGGGCAAGAAGGCTACCGCCACCCCCCGGACATCGTTCCCGTCCTCGCCGGAACAATGTTTGCGCTTACTATTACAGCCGCCAAACATTAAATCAGTATACTGTCACCAAATTGACAGAAGATGAACGGCGGATGAACGCTTCGCTCAGGTTCGGTTCAGGTGGGCGCGCCTAGTTTGCGCGCTGGGTTCGGTAATGAACCGCTGCAACAGGGAGTTTCAGCCATGACCATCAAACACATCTCCACCATCGCCGCCGCTTTCCTCGCCGCTGGCATCGCTTTTGGCGCCGCCGGCGCCGCCAACGCCGCGCCGAGCATCGGCAACCTCAACCCGTCCGAAATCGCCGCCAAGTCCGACGTGACCACGGTCTCGCACCGCATGCGCCGCCGCGGTCATCGTTATTGGCGCGGCCGTTACAATCGGCGCTGCCGGCCGACCTATCGCTGGGTGCGGTACCACGGGACCTGGGTCAGGCGCTTCGCCGGCTATCGGTGCTACCCGCGCTATCGCCGCTATCGCCCCTACTATCCCTGGTACTAGGACATGAGGCGTTTGGTTTGACGCCTCCCGATAATCCCCTCCTCCTCTGATAAGAGGGGGAGGTTTTTTTACGCGTGGTTCCGGCGTAGCCGACCGCACTCTCGTCGCCGGCGGCTCCGTTACCTCTCGATCCAGGCGATGCGCAGGATGTTGGTCGCGCCGGGGGTCCCGAACGGCATGCCGGCGGTGATCACCAGGCGGTCGCCCTGCTTGGCGAAGCCTTGCGAGCGGGCGACCTCGATGGCGCCGACCACCATCTCCTCGAGACTCGAAGCGTCCTTGGTCTCGACGCAATGCACCCCCCAGGCCAGGGTCAGCCGGCGCGCCGTCCGCACTTCGGTGGTCAGGCACAGGATCGGCACTTCGGGGCGCTCGCGGGCGGCGCGCAGGGCCGTCGAGCCGGTCGTCGTATAGGTGACGATGGCGGCCGCTTTGATCCTCGCGGCCACCTGTCGGGCGGCGGCGGTGATGGCATCGGCGGCGGTCGCCGGCGCCTCGGTGTGCACGGCATCGAGGATCGGCCGGTAAGCGGGATCGCGCTCGACCCGCTCGATGATACGGCTCATCATGGCAACCGCCTCGGTGGAATAGTCGCCGACCGCGGTCTCGGCCGACAGCATCACCGCATCGGCGCCCTCGTATACCGCGCCCGCCACGTCCGAAGCCTCGGCCCGGGTCGGGGTCGGCGAGGCGATCATCGAATCGAGCATCTGGGTGGCCACCACGACCGGCTTGCCGGCCGCCCGGCAGGCGCGCACGACTTGTTTCTGCAGGATCGGTACATCCTCCGGTGGGACCTCGACGCCGAGATCGCCGCGCGCCACCATGACCGCGTCGGACAGATCGACGATCTCGTTCAGGCTCTTGATCGCCCCCGGTTTCTCGAGCTTGCTCATCAGCCCGGCGCGGCCGCCGACAAGCTTGCGCGCTTCGGCCACGTCGTCTGGGCGCTGCACGAAGGACAGAGCGATCCAGTCGGCGCCGATCTCCAGACCGAAAGCAAGGTCGCGACGGTCCTTGGCGGTCAGGGCCGGGATCGGCAAGACGGCTGCGGGTAGGTTGACGCCCTTGTGGTCGCCGACGATGCCGCCGTGGATGACTTCCGTTTCGACGAAATCGGCACCCACCGAACCGACGCGCAGGCGAACCCGCCCGTCATTGAGCAACAGATCCTGGCCTTCGGTCAGCGCCTCGAAGACCTCCGGGTGGGGCAGGCTGGCACGGTGCGCATCCCCCGGCTCATCGGACATATCGAGGCGGAAAGCCGCTCCGGTTTCGAGCAAGACCTCGCCGCCGGCAAAGGTGCCGACACGCAACTTGGGCCCCTGCAGATCGACGACGACGCCGATCGGCCGCCCGAAATCCCGCTCGAGATCGCGGATCAGCGCCATGCTATTACGATGGTCGGAATGCGTACCGTGGCTGAAATTGAGCCGGAAGAGGTCGGCGCCGGCCTCGAACAGGGCACGAAAGGCCTTTGCTTCGGAACTCACCGGTCCGATGGTGGCAATGATCTTGGCGTTGCGGTGGCGGCGCATGGGGCGAACTTAGCCGGGAGGAGATGCGAGAGCGAGCCTGATTGGAGGAAAAGAACTTTTAGTTATTCCCCAATCCGCCATTTCGACCGGATGGGAGAAAATTGTCGGGGCATGAGGCTGTTTGCCGACAAGATTTCTCCATACGGTCGAACCGACGGGGATGAGTGAAATTTACCGGCGCTCTGATTGTTTGGCGAATGGCTGGCTCTCGAACGACCCGTTACACCCGCTCGCGGTAGCCGGTGAGGAAAGCCTGGCGGGATTCGCCCTGGGCGATCTCGTGGTCGAGCCAGTCGGCGAGGTAGGATTCGCTGCCGGCCGGCTGGCCGCGCAGATCGCGCAGGCGCGTCAATTCGTTCTCGAAGAGCGCGATCAGCGCCTCGATCTGCGCCTGGCGCTGTTCGTGGTCGAGCAAATGCAAAAAGCGCATCTTGAGGGCGATCACCAGTTTATTGAGATCATCGATCGGGTCGCGGATGTTCGAGCGCAGCAGATCGTTCAGTGCCTCCAGCCCTTGCTTGGTAATCCGCAGCTTGGGATTGCCGCGCTCTGCGGCGACCGGGTCGGCCTCGATCAGGCCTTCGAGGCGCAACAGGTCGAGCGAGGGGCCGAGCACATCGAGGGACGGCCCCATGATACGGCTCGCGAAATTGCGCACTTCGCTGGCCAGCTCGGCATAGAGCTTGGGACCGGCGGCAAGAATGCCGAGGCCGCATAGGCGAATTGCTTCGGTCGGGATTAGGGTTTTATCGCGATACATGCTTTCGTCGTCAAATCCCTATCAAGTCAGGCGACCTGCGCAGCGCCTTCGATTCTGTGCAGCGGCAGGCCAAGTGCGCCCCAGACATCTAGCATGGCCTCGACCAGACGGTCCATCGCTTCGTCACTGTGAAGTGGCGAAGGGGTGAAGCGCAGTCGTTCGGTGCCCCGCGGCCCCCGCGGGGAGTGTTTAGGCGGGTCGTAAATTATGTGTCGATAGCGCACCAAGTCCGCATCCAGCGTTCAATTGACCGGATAGCCGA
>JAPULJ010000810.1 GCA_027295145.1 Alphaproteobacteria bacterium
TCGAGGAAGCGCTGCGCCGCGTCGGCCGCGAAGACGATTCGAGAATCGATCTCGCCGAGGCGGCGCTCATGCTTGCCGCGTTCGATCGTCCCGGTGCCCCCGTTGACACTTATCGCGACCACCTTGGGCGGCTCGCCGTGGAGACCGCCAAAGCCGTGAGCGACGCCAATTCGCTCGAAGAGAAGGTTGATGCCGTAAACGCCGTACTCTTCTAACGCCACGGCTACCAAGGCGACAGCAAGACCTACGACGACATGCAAAACGCAAACCTGATGCGCGTCATCGACCGGCGAAAGGGCCTCCCCGTCGCACTCGGCATCCTCTACATCCACGTCGCGCAGGCGCAGGGCTGGCGGTGCAACGGCACGAACTTTCCAGCGCATTTCCTCGTCCGCCTCGAGAGCGATGAAGCGGTCACCATGGTTGATCCATTTTACGGCGGCCAGGAACTCGACCGTGACGCTCTCGAGCGGCGGCTCGAATCATTGATAGGCGAGGGTGCCGAGCTCGAGCCCGAGCATTGTGCAGCGGTCGGTAACCGTGCGGTGCTCATTCGCCTGCAAAACAACATCAAACTGCGGGCCATCCAGGACGGCGATTTGGCGCGCGCCGCGGAGATACTTCACACGATGGTACTGATTGCACCCGACCAGGCGGCGTCCCGATGCGAGCTTGCCGCACTTCACGCCCGGCAAGGCGAGGTGAAGGCGGCAATACGCTTGCTCGAAGACTTCGTCGTTGAGACCACCGACCGACGTGCACGTGACAGCGCAGCGGCGTACCTCGACAGGTTTCGGTCGCGTTTGCACTGAGGGGGCAGATTATTGCCCTCAAAATTTTCTGAAAAAATTTCCCACCGAATATCAATGCCCAATCTGACTCGGCCCGAAAAATGGATCCCATCGCCGCTGTCGTGTGTTGGGTCCCAACTGTCCTCATATTCGTGCTCTCAAATCGCAGTTTTCAATGTCCGCTCTTGGGGGTAAAGCAGACATCCCTGAGGGCACTGACAATGTCGGGTTTTGACCCAATGCGGACAAATGGCGCCCGTGAATCGATATACGATTCGAGCGCTATAAAATGCTGTTGGTACACGATCCGGCATGAGTTCACCGTTCGTGATTGGTTATACAGACTAAAGCTCCAACTGCTCTTTCGTCAGATCGGCAATTACACTTTTGAAAATATGACCGTGTCTCCAAATCCGGGACGCCAGGTTATTTTGAAGTTCATGTAATTGTTCATGGCTAAGTTTCAGGCTTGACAAACGATATCTAACAACAGATCGCACGTCCTCAAACCCCATCACGTCGAGCACGGATATAATTAACAGGAAAGTCAGTAACCAAATAGGAATTATCAGAATCCAAGATAGTGCAACAAGCAACAAAGCAACCTGTTTGCTAACGCCTTCCCAAAGTACTGGTTCATTTATTAGGATAATAAATGTGAGAACACCAAACCCAGCGGAAACAATAAAGGAAATAACCGCCACACTGGTATTCAAGTTCCGATGTTTATCTATATCCTCAAGTATGAATAACGCATCACGTCGGCTTTGCGGTTTTGCGAATATTCCTTTAATCGCATCGACCACATAGCCGAACTGAAACATAAAGGTTGCCATGATCCCTTCTTTAAATAAGAGCCCTCACGGCACAAAGGTAGTTTAGCAGAAAATACTGGCCTTCAGAGAACTAACTTCTTGCCGTTGGGAGACGTGCTGGGAACACTGATGCCGATACAAAAGGCTGGATGTCCGCTTATGGCTATTAGCGGACATTCTGGGCGCCGGTAACAATGTCCGCTTTCGGGGGTAAAGCGGACATTGCCTGTTTTCGCTAGCTGCCAACGCCCACAGCCCTTTGGGGCACGCAGAGCATGGTCCGACCGTCCTACTAGCGGACAATTTGCATCCCGAAGTTTGCCGGAGAACCACCGCAGCACCAGGAACTCCGGACCAATTTGAATTTCCAGAAACCTGACTTAGTTTAATTTGGTCTCCACCAGTGAAACCGGGAGCGTCCTATGCGATGGCTGCTGATCATCGCGGTGATCGGAGGTTTGGCTGGCAGCACTTTGCATATGTCAACCGCTGGCGCGGCTTCGCCTGATTCACGTGACGCGGTCATGTTGGTCCTGCTTCGGCAGTTCTCGTTCCGGCCGCGCGTCGATGATATCAAGGACGAAGCCACGACCATAAAATGCATCGGCGATAGCATCCGCAGGCATCGGCCTGGGCAGCGGATCATTTCATATGACGAGTTCCAAAGTACCGCGTTTCCCCGCCTGACCCGGTCGACTGCACCAAAACGCCCGCAATTCCTGGAGCTTATGCTTCGGGATGCCGATTTCCGCCGACGAATCCAACCCTTCAACCTTAGATATATCGCTTTCATCGGGGGCGTAACTGAAACCAGCAAAGCTAGTGGTGGTGGTATTTGCGTTATCGGGGCCGGGTGCTTCATCGTCCGGTCGTGGGACAAGAACTCGCGTATTGGGGCTAAGATCCTGGATGTCGAGCGGGTCAAAGCCGTCGCGGAGACCAGGACCGAAGCGGCGGGAAGGTCTTGGTTCGCGCTGATAGGCATTCTTCCGATGGGTGGAACGGCGGGTACGGAAATTAGGGTCTGTCAGGATCTGGGCGCAAAGATCGCTGGGTTCCTCAGCAAGGATCGCACTCACATACCAATGCTGGGTGTTGCGGCAAAGGGCGTTCAAGCGAACGCGATTCCAAGGGACAAACGATGAAAGACGCATTGGCTGGCCACCGATGGCTATCACGGTCGGCGTTGGTGGGAGCCGCGCTGATGGTCACGTTGCTTGGTGTTGTGAGTCTCGGTGGATGCGCAGTGGAGACGACCCGTGGACGGTCGCCATTGATAACTGAGCGTCTGAGAAGTGAACTGGTCCGCAACAAATCAACCAAGGTGGATGTCTTGAAGGTGCTGGGCGAGCCGGACGGTACGGGTTCGTTCGGCGGATGGCGTGGAATGCGGGGGCCACGAAATTCGAAACTGGGGCCGCTAGAGGTCTGGTACTACGCGGACAACAAGACTTCGATAGGATTCTCCCTGCGCCATAATGTCCGAGTGATGCTGATCTTCTTCAAGGATGAGGTGTTCCATGGATACATTTGGTTCGCCAATACGTCGACGGGCGAATACGGCTAGTTGGGGCGGGCACCGACGGCATTCGAGGCGGGCACAGTCCTGGCGCCGGGCTATCGGCGTGCTGGCGGCGCTTGGATTGCTGCTCGTTGGTCCCGCGACCACGAGCGCGCAAACCTTGATGATGGGTGAGGCGCCGAAGGTCGATGGGTTAAAGAGCCTCGTCTCGGGTGTTTCGACCGCGGAGGAAGTGCTCGCGAAATTGGGTACACCCCGCGGCACTGGCGCCATGCGCCATTCCCCTGAACAACCACTTCGCACGGTATGGTTTTACGAGCTCGTGATGATGAAAGGCGACCAGGTGCATCTCAATATCCTGTTGGTGTACCTGAACAGAAATCTGTACGACGGTCACCTGTGGTTCTCGGCCAATGAGCTCGTGAGCGTCTCCGGGAGGATAAGATGATGGGCGTGATTCATGGGTCGGCAGCGATCGCAATCGTGATCGCTACCCTCGTGGCGGCGGGTTGCACGGAGATCAAGTACACCGCCGGACGATTGCCCGGCACACAGGTCCAAGCGCCAAGGACGCCGACCCCAAAATCCACAACACGGGCAGCAACTGGAAAAGTACAGGCCGCAAATCCCCAGACAACGTCTCTGGAATCGAGACTTCGACTTGGCGTTGCCACTGAAAAGGATGTCAAGGCCGCCCTGGGCGAGCCGGTAGGACGCGGCGTAATCATGATACCCTTCGTCGATAAGAAACCGCGGCGAATGTGGACTTACTATTACGAAACGGGATTCGTAAGGGCCGAAGGCAAAGCTCTTTCGGGAGATTCCCGGCGATTGTTCATGATGATCTATTTCGACGACCAAGGTCGGTTCGATGGATACCAGTGGTTCTCCAGCCTGCCACAACATGCGTTCCGTCGTTAGGGGGCGCCGACCCCATCTTCGTTGGATTAGATCGCCGATGGCGCTCGAGGAATGGCTAGATCCGGGATAAGGATGCGAGCCGGAAACTGCTTTCATATTGCTCTATTGTTACTTCCGGTCGCCATGAAACGCCTGATTGCTGCTTTGGCTTGGCTCGTCTGTGCTGGCTCGCTTGTCGCCTGCGCCGCGCCGCCCCCGTTGCCCCCAGCCGACAACGGACCGCGCACCCACGCCGTCCGTGTCGTCAGCGACGGCTGGCACGCGGCGATTGTCATCCCGCGCCCCGAGCTAGTCGCGACTGGCCTGCTGCCGGAGGCCGATGACTTTCCCGATGCGGCGTTCCTCGAATTCGGCTGGGGCGACCGCGTGTATTATCCCGCCAAGAAGAAAACGCTCGGCATGGCGCTCAACGCCGCGCTAACCGCGACGCCGGCGGTCATGCACATGGCCGGCCTCGCCCGCGCGCCGGATTTGATCTATGTCGACTCCGAAGTAGTGCCCGTGGCGCTGACGGAAGGCGGATTTCGGCATCTGGTCCGCGCCATCGCCCGCGATTTCAAGCGATCGGAGGGGGGCCGCGCTAAGCCCATCTCGCGCGGCCTTTACCCGAACAGCAACTTCTACGACGCGCACGGCAGGTTCCACTTGTTAAACACCTGCAACACCTGGATCGCACGCAAGTTGCGCGCCGCCGGCGTAAACCTGTCGCCGTCTGGCATCATCACCGCCGATGAGCTGGTGGCGCGCTTACGTGCGGCAGTTGGTTCAAATCAGCTGCCAGGCGGGCATTCCAGTGAGGTCCGCTTCCGGGCCGAGGGGGGCGAAGAGGCGGGCTTGCAGAAGTAGCCAGCGAGGCGGAAGCCCTGCTCGAGGTCGCTCGGCGAGGCCGGGTCGCTCCCGGCGAGGAAGGCGCGCTGTCGTTTGATCCTGTCGCGTCGACAACCGACTGAGCCGCTCGGCTAATGTCCGCTGTTGATGCGGCGGACGGCTCCCACCGCCGGCATCGCGATGCACCAGATTGCGGTTGCTTCTGACGAACCGCTAATGTCCGCTTGTGGCTATAAGCGGACATTCAGGGCACTGGAAACGATGTCCGCTTACGGGGGTAAAGCGGACATTCTAGCCGTCATCGCCAATGTCCGGTTTTGACCCAAAGCGGACCTCGCCCGACTTCCAACTGACCCGCGGCCACTTCCCAACGATAGAGGTTAGATAGGGTCGACCGATTGCCGCGGAGTCCCATCATTCTCTCCATGCAATAGCCAAGAGGTACCAGTCAGTTCAACTGTGTATGTCGTAGCCACGGCTTTGAATCGTCTCAGCGAGCTATTTGCGGAAGTCATCGAGGATGTGGGATTTGTTCATCTCGTCCTCCTCCTTGAGGGTTGCGGTCAAGGGGTGACGGGTAACTTGAGTCCCAGGGGTTACGTTACTTGATTGCACTCCTCAGTAAAGAATAATTGAGTAATATCAATAATTTAGTGCGGAAGTTGACAAGTTAACGGCTGACTATTCGCCGGCCGCGAGAGAGAAATAAAGGTTGTTGAGGTCGTCGCGTCGGCGCAGATTCTCGGTGCTATCGGTCAGCTTGAGCTCGCCCTTGATCATGACACAAGCGCGGGTTGCCAGGTCGAGGGCGACGTCGAGCTTTTGTTCAACGAGGAGAATTGTCAGCCCGCCCTTTCGCAGCCCGGCGATGGCCGCGCGGATTTCACTGACGACCATCGGCGCAAGTCCTAGGAAAGGCTCGTCGAGCAGCAATAACCGCGGCGCCGACATCAAGGCACGCCCGATAGCCAGCATCTGCTGCTCGCCTCCCGAAAGGGTTCCGCCGTGCTGTGCTTGGCGCTCCTTGAGGCGCGGGAAGAGCCCAAAGACGAAGGAGAACCGCTCGTCCAGTGTATGTCCCCCCTCCCGCGCAAGACGCACCGCGCCGAGGCGGAGATTGTCGCGCACGCTGAGCGGCTGGAAGATCTGCCGGCCCTCGGGCACCAGGGCGACGCCGGCGGCGACGATCTCGTGGCTCATCATTCGCATCAGGTCGCGCTCTCCCATGCGCGCTATACCCGACCGCCGGCGGATGGTTCCGGTGATCGCCGAAAGTAGCGTCGATTTGCCAGCGCCGTTGGGGCCCAGAATAGCGACAGTCTCGCCGTCCCTCAGCTCGAGCTCGAGGCCACGGATCACGTCGATTGCGCCGTAGCCAGCGGTAATCCCTTCAAGCCGAAGCATGGGGATCCTCCTTGCCCGCACCGACAGTGCCCGAGACATCGCCGAGATAAGCTTCGATGACCGCTGGATTGTCACGGATTTCGGCCGGCGGGCCATCGGCGATCTTGCGCCCGAAATTGAGCACCACCACCCGCTTGGCCAGCGGCATCAGGAAGCGCATGTCGTGCTCTATCAAGAGGACAGCGATGCCGCGGCCAGCAATGCCGCGAATGATCTCGGAGATCCTATCACATTCGGAAGCGGTGAGCCCGGCGGCCGGCTCGTCGAGGAGGATGGCGCGCGGCTCGCTGGCCAAGGCGCGGGCGACCTCGAGCAGCCGCCCCTGGCCGAACGACAATGCGCCGACCTCGCCATCGATGTACTCGCTGAGGCCAACGAAGGCGGCCAACTCGCGCGCCCGGGCGCGGGCCGCGTCCTCCTCGCGCCGGGCGCGCCCGGGGTTGAACACCAGTGAAACCAGCCCCGTCTGCATTGATGTATGGGCGCCGACCAGGATGTTGTCGGTGACCGACATGCCGGCAAAGGGCATATTGTGCTGGAAAGTGCGGATGATCCCGCGCCGGGCGATCTCGTGCGGCGGGCGACCGGCGATCAGCTCACCGGCGAGCTCGATCGTCCCGGCATCGGGCGGCAAGGCGCCGGCGATAAGGTTGAATGTCGTCGTCTTGCCGGCGCCGTTGGGGCCGATCAACCCGAGGATCTCGCCGGGATAGAGGTCGAGATCGAGCCCGACGAGGGCGGCCAGGCCGCCAAACGTCTTGCCGAGGCCTCTCGTCGTCAGGAGGGGCGTAGGCGCCGAGCCGTTCATCGCCCGTCCGCCCGGCGCGCCTGCCAGATGGCCGAGGCTTGGTCGTAGAGTCCGATCAGGCCTTCGCGCTGGAAGAGGATGGCGCCGAGCACGATCAGCCCGAAGACGAGTTGGGTGTGGGCGCCGATATAGGGCTCCAGGATGGGGTTGGCTATGTACAACAGGACCGCCCCGACGATGGCGCCAGCGTGCCGCCCGGTGCCGCCGACGATGACCATGAACAGCAGCATGAAGGCGTTCTCGATGCTGAAAAGGCTGGGGTTGACCGTATTGTCGACGAAGGCGAAGACGATTCCGGCGATGCCGGCGAGTACGCCGGTCAGGGTAAAGGCAACGACCTTGGTGCGGGCAACATCGATGCCCATGGCGGCCGCGGCCTCGGGATTATCGCGCACAGCGCGGCAGGCGCGCCCGAAATGCGATCGCCCCAGCCGCACCAGGAGCCCGAGCGTACCCAGGAAGGTCAAGACGATCACCGCCGTGTACCACGGCCCGGTCAGCTCGACGCCCAGGATCGGGGGCAGCTTGTAACCCGATATGCCCCCCGACCCGCCGGTGAAATCCTGGCCGCTGCGCAGCATGACGATGAGAAGTTGGGCCAACGCCAACGTCACCAGCGCCAGATAGAAGCCGTGCAGCCGCGTCGCCGGGATCGCCACGAGCAACGCCAGGGAAGCGCAAATCCCCACAGCGCCGGCGACTGCGAAGGCCAGAGGCAGGCCGAGCTTGAACCACAGGATGACCACCGAATAGGCGCCGACACCGTAGAAGGCGAAATGGGAGAGCGCGATCTGGCCGGTGATGCCGAACAGGAAGTTGAATCCAACGGCCAGCGAAACCCACAGGATCAGCTTACGATAGAGATCCATCTCGTAGGAATTAAGGAAGAAGCCGGCGCCGATGAGGCCGATTGCAGCGAGTGGCCAGAGAAGCGCGCTCAGACTTACAATATTGGTTGGTTTCGAGCTCGGCGGTGTGCGTTCCATCACCTACTCTCGCGGCTTCAACAGCCCGGTCGGACGGAAGACCAGGAAGGCAATGAGTAGGATCAGCGGGACGGCTTCGGCAAATGTCGAGGCGATCGGCGCGTAGCGCACAGTCAGGCGTTCGGCCAGCGCCAGGACGAAGCCGCCGAGCAGCGCGCCCTCGACCCGGCCGACACCGCCGATCACCAGGGCCGAGAACCCCTTGATCGCCAGCGGCAGCCCCATCAAGTAGTGCGCGCTGGTGTTGGGGCTGAGGAGCAACCCGGCGAGGCCCGCCGCCGCCGCACCGGCGGCAAACGACATTGCGGTGACCCGGCGCAAGTTGATCCCCATTAGGGCGGCCGCCCGCCGGTTTAGCGCTGTCGCCGCGAACGCCTTGCCCCACACGGTGCGCTCGAAGAACACCCAGACACAAGCGAACACGCCCAGTGTGGAGAAGATAATATAGAAGCTTTGCGGAGTGCCGGCGAAGGGGCCGATGCTGAAGCCGCGAAAACCGAAGGGATAGGGCGAGAAAAAATTGCCCGGCCCGAAGATCAACGACACCCCCTCGCGGTAAACGATGAGCAGGCCGAGTAGCGCCAGAACTGGGCTCAAGACCGGCGCCCCGCGCTCGACCAGGGGACGCACCGCGAGTCGCTCGGTGGCCCAGCCGAACAGCGCCATGAAGCCAACCAGCAGCGGCAGGGCAACAGCGTAGGGCAGCGAAAATCCGATCGGCTCCTGGGCGGTCAGCAACACCACGCCGGTGAAGGCGCCGACGGTGGCCCACTCGCCGGCGGCGAAATTGATGATGCCGGTGGGCCGCAAGATCAACAGATAGGCCAGCGCCACCAGCCCGTAAATCGATCCGGCTGCAGTAGCGGCAACAAGGATTTGCAAAAAATCAGCCATGGCGTCGATTGTCGCAGGGACCCGGGGCCGGCCCGAGTCTCAACTCGAACCGGCCCCTGATTGGACCATGAAGGGTCGATCTGGCCGCCGGACGTGAGGAACAATCGGCTCCGATCGGTTTTACTTCGTGCCGCTGAAGACGACCGGCCCGTGGGTGTTGTTCTTGATCACCCGTACCACCGCGCCCTCTTTGGAAAATCCGGCGCGGCTGTTCTTAAAGCCGATGCTCGTACCCTTGGCGCCGAGCACCCCGACATAACCGTTCATCGCATGCATGGCAGCGCGGATCTTGGCCTTGTCGAGAGAGCCGGCGCGGCGGATCGCATCGGTGACCATGTGGATGCCGTCATAGCCGTAGGCCGGCAGGGCGAAGGGCGTCTTGCCGTACTTCTTCTTGTACTTGGCGATGAAGATCTTGGATTCCTTCTTGTCGGGATCCATCGCGTCGATGAAAGCCACACCCTCGAGCATCCCAGGTACAACCTTGAGATAGGCCGGGACGGAGAGATTGAACGAGCCGAGGATCGGCTGCTTCATGCCGAGTTGGTGGTAAGCGCGGAAGAACAGCGCCATCTCGGGCACTGCGATGCCGGCATGGTAGATTGCATCCGGCTTGCCCGCGCGCACTTTCTGAAGTTGGGCGACGGCGTCGATCGAGCCACGCTCAATAACCTGTTGAGCAACGATCGTAATGCCGCCCTTCTCGAGGTTGGCCTTGAAGATCTTGGCCAGGAAGGTGCCCAAGCCGGTGTTGTCGGTGACGATAGCGACGCGCTTGAAATTACGATTCTTGGAGTAAGCCATCAGCGTCTTGATCTGGGTCGAGCCCAGCGGGCCGGTCTGCCAGAAGTAGGGATTGTTGAGTTTCGTGGTCAGATAGTCGGCCGAATTTGCCGGTGTCATGTGCGGCATCTTGGCCGCCATCGTTGCGGTCTGAGCCTGCTGGGTGACCGGTGAGCTGGTGATGCTGATGATGAAGACGACGCCGGCCTCGATCAGCTTGCGGGCCTTTGTCGCCGAGACGTCGGGCTTGTTCTGGTCGTCCTCCCACAGTAACTCGATCTTGCGGCCGAGGACGCCGCCCTTGGCGTTGATCTCGTCGGCGCCCATCTGGATGCCCTGACCGATCGCCTTGGCCCAGAACTTGGCGCCGCCGACGCGGTCGGTGATGACGCCGATTTTGACGGATTCGGCGGATACCGCGCCTGGGATCATCGTCGCGCCGAGGATCGCCAAGCTCACCACAAGTGCCGCGCGCCTGGTATATTTCCGTAGTCCAATCATGTTCACCTCCCTTTGCTTCGATGCCGGAATCACTCCCGGTACCGTTTTTGAGGTTAGATCGTATTTTATTTATTATCGTTGGATACTAGCCTCATTTCAAATTTCCGCGCAAGCCCGCTGGTCACCGCGCAATGGCCAGCGGATCGGGTTCTTGGGCGGCAACGTATTGGTCGTGGACCAGTTGGCCACCGACTTGAATATGCTCGCGCATGCGCGCTTCGGCGCGAAAGGCCTGGCCGCGGGCCAGCGCATCGAGGATGTAGACGTGATCGATGTGCGAACGCCACACCATCAGCACTGTCTCGCGCTCGCCCCAGTAAGCGATGGTGCGCAACGTTGCCAATGGCAAACGCGCGGTTTCGGTGACAAGGCGTTTGAGTAGATCGTTATCGGCAGTGTCGAGGATTTTCATGTGGAAGCGGTGATTGAGCTCGCGCCAACGATCACGATCGAAATCACGGTTCGAACCACCCTCAATGATTTCCTCCATTTCCTCAACAATACTACGCAAGTACCGCTCGCCGGCCCGGTCTAGGCCCCGCTCGGCGACCAACCGGCAGCCCATCCCTTCAAGCGTCGCCCGCACCTCGTAGGCGTCGCTGATTTCGCTCAAGCTGACCTCGCGGACGCGGTAGCCGCGCTTGGCGACGTATTCGAGCAACCCCTCGTTGGCCAGGGTGTTGAGCGCCGTGCGCACCGGTGTGCGCGAAACCCCGAGGTTGTCGCTGAGCGTCTGCTCCTGGATGTGCGAGCCCGGTTTGTGTTCACCGCGGATGATCTGCTCGCGCAACCGGTCGGTGGCGACCTCGGATTGGGTTCTCACGATTCGCCCCTCCCTGTCTTGGTTTCGGGTCGGGCCTCGTCGAACTAAGCCTTCGACATCCCCGTTATCGCCATCTCCGCTATGACCCGAAAAATGTATCATGTATACATGAGTACACAAAGAACTTGTTACGCGTTCAAGGTTCCGCTAGCCTTTTGTCTCGGCGAAAGCGTGCGAACAGTTTTATTGTGGCTTGATGCAAGCTTAGGCACGTTCGAAGAATATCTGTTTGCCCCGGGAAATCGCATCGGATGCCGGAAGATGCGGCTGTTTTAGCCCACAACTGGGCGGTCGTTCCCGGCCAACAGGGAGATAATCTCTCGAAGGGAGCCGCCACAGCGGCCTTCAAATCATCAATCGAAGACAGGTGTCACAATGCTCAAGAAACTCCACCACGTCGCTTATCGTTGTCGTGACGCACAAGAAACCGTCGACTTCTACACCAAAGTCCTGGGTCTCAAATTCGTCGCCGCCCTAGTCCAGGACTTCGTGCCTTCGATCCAGAAAGTCGCCCCACACAATCACATTTTCTTCGAGATGGAGGATGGTAGTTACATCGCCTTCTTCGACATTCTGTCCGAGGAGGACCTGATTGCCGAGGCTGACCACGACTGGGCGCAACATTTGGCGCTCGAAGTGAGGGATGAAGAAACGCAGCTTGCGGCAAAGAAAAGGCTCGAGGACGCTGGGGTCGAGGTTGTCGGCCCTACCGATCACGGTATTTGCCAATCGATATACTTTTACGATCCAAGCGGCCACCGCCTGGAAATGGCGGTTCGAACGGAGGAGCCCGGCATCTGGGATCGATCGGCCGCCGAAGCACCTGAAAGACTCGAGGAGTGGAACGCACTCAAAAAGCAGCACGCCGAAGCAGCCGAATAACGCCGGGTACGATCAGAATGGCCGATCAGCGGTTTGAATTTGAGCGTGTGCCGTTGATCGTCAGCTTCGACGAAGAGCTGAAGCACGCTGAAACCTACGGATTTAGTGGCACCCAAGGTTCGGTCTGGCTCGAAGGGCAACTCCTGCGCCCATTGGGGAAGCCGTCAAAAACGGTGGTTCTATTCATGCACCCGGCGACCACACTCCAACTCTTGCCAATGCCAACGGCAATGGCACAAGCCGGCGTTCACGTCATTTGCGGCGGTAGCCGCTATGCCAAGAACGACAGTGCTCTGATCATGGAGAAAGTCGTTCGAGATATGGGCGAATATATCCGGCACGCTAAAGAGGATCTCGGCTACGAGATGGTCGCGCTGGCCGGCTGGAGTGGCGGAGCCTCACTTTCACTCTTTTACCAAGGCGAAGCGGAAAATCCGACGATCATCGCGACTCCGGCAGGCGACCCATACGATCTCACCGCGGCAGGTCTGATACCCGCCGATGGTGTCATGATGATTGCAGCACATGCCAGCCGTGCTCGGACCCTCAGCGAATGGGTCGATCCGTCGGTAATCGACGAGCTCAACCCCGACCAGCGGGAGTTCGATCTAGATATCTACAATCCTAAAAACCCAAACCAAGCTCCTTATGACGAGGTCTATGTCACCCGTTATCGCGAGGCTCAACTGGCACGAATACGCCGCATCACAACTTGGGTGCGCGACAAATACAATGAGCTGAGTTCGCGAGAAGCCAAGGAACATGAACGCGCCTTCGTAGTCCATCGAACGATGGCAGATCTACGCTGGGTTGACCCCAATGTCGATCCAAACGACCGTGAGCCTGGGCGTTGCTATATGGGAGATCCCGAATCGGCGAATGTCGGCCCTGCGGGGTTGGCGCGTTACAGCTCGCTCAGGAGCTGGCTCTCACAATGGTCTTACGATGACACCCGAGCCGACGCACCGAAAGGTGCGGCACGTATTTCGGTGCCACTTCTGGTTGTGGAGAACAGCGCCGACGACGCTGCACCGGCCAGCCACCCGAAAATGGTCTTCGACGCGGCCGCTCAAACCGATCGAGAGTACAGTGTCATCAGGAATGCTACGCACTACTATAAAGGACAGCCTGAACTTCTGACCCAAGCTGTGCGAATTACACAGAACTGGATGGCAAGCAAAGGCCTGATTGAGTGAGAACGTCGGTCCGTTGAGCCGTATTCGCTGTCGTTCGACGAAAAATCAGTCCACATGAGCTCCGGCTCAGCCGGGGGCGACCGGCAACTGTGAATTAATGGGCCTGCCCACGGACATCCAGCCAGGATCTCTACTAGGAACCCCACGACTGAACATCTCGACCGCAGATTTGCACGATGCAAACCCCGATAACGTCGACGTCTGCGAAATTCAGTTCAGAAGTATTGGAACGCGATTGTCGTTCGGGGGGCCTTGTGTCACCGTCAAAGTGTTCGAGGATCATCGCCGGATCAAGGCGCTGGTTGAGGAGCCCGGCAACGGTCGCGTGCTAGTCATCGATGGCGGCGGTGATCTGCAGCGGAATATTCGTGGGCCGGGCACAGATTGACTATCACGGTTACCATATGGATCAGGTAATGCCGGCCGTCCGGGACTGCTGCAATGCGGTTAAATCGGCGCTGGATCCTCAAGGTGTGATCGCCCCCGGCCGTTATGGGATCGGCTAACAATGTCCGCTTTTGGCTACAAGCGGACATTACACAGGCTAGCCACGATGTCCGCTTTCGGGGGTATAGCGGACATTGCAGGAGGTCGCACGAATGTCTGCTTTTGACCCTTAGCGGACATGTGGGGGCTAGATGTCGAGCACTTCGCGTGCGCCGGAAGCTCACGAGGCTAGCGCGGGGTCCGTCCGCAGAAGCTGCGCCAGATAGCGCGCCGAGATCCGGCCGGGCTCCTTGTGGGGGACGTGGGTGGGAACGGCAGGCGGCTGCGCGCCGCATCGGCCAAACCGACACGGCAAATCAGCAAGACTTGTTCTTGAAAGGCGAACCAGACAGTCCGCCATCAGGACAACCGCGAACCGTTAGTGCGCCGTGAGGATTGGCATTTCGGCTTCGGACAGGATGTGCCTCGTCGCACCGCCGAAAACCATTTGGCGCAGCCTACTATGCGTATAGGCGCCCTTGAGT
>JAPULJ010000811.1 GCA_027295145.1 Alphaproteobacteria bacterium
CGGATCAACAGACTGGTCCAGAATGGAACGATCACCAGGACGAGTAACAAGAGCTTCCAGCGCGAACTCACCTTGACGGCAAGGTAATATGCCAGCGGATAGGCGATGATTAGGCACACCAGGGTGCCTAGCGGCGCATAAGTCATAGTGTTTGTGAAAGCTTTAAGGCGCGATGGCAGGTTGGCGTACTGGTCTAATGTCAACGCCGCAACATACCCGCCCGCCGGGGCCCGTTCACCAAGAGAGTAAATGACGACGACAACAAGCGGGAACACTAGCATGATCAGGAACCACAGCGTCGTTGGCGCCAAAAGCGCCGCCGTCAGCCATGTTCCTTTCTTGCTCCCCGTCATATTGCCGCCGCCATTTTCTACAGGAGGTACGTGGCTATGCGGCCTTGAACCGCGCCATGACCTCAGCGCGAATTGGATCCGTCAATGTGTGTGCAGCACCAAACTCTAGACCATCGAAGAGTTCTTTGGCAGGGTAGAGAATCGGATCAGTTCGAACGGATTCTGGCTGCATTGCAGATACGCGGGAATCACTGGTTGGGTAGCCATGCGCTTCGGCATCGAGCACCTGATTCTCGGGATCCATCATATAGTTGATGAAGGCATATGACGTATCCGGACTAGGAGCATCGGCCGGGATCGAGTAAAAGTCTGACCACAACTCGCCACCATCTGAAGCGACAACGTACTTCATTTCCGGCATGTCGGTGTTGAGTTGTTTGCCGTCACCGACCCAGCAAAGCGACATCCAGGCATCACCGCTACGCAAGCCCGGCTGGTAATCGGACGTAATCGCAAACAGATGCGGCTTGGAATCAATCAGCAGCTTCTCGGCCTTGGCAAGCTCTCCCGGATCTATGGAGTTGAACGAGTAACCCAATGCGCATAGCGCGGCACCGATCGTGGTCAACTGATAATCATGAAGGATGGTATGGCCCGAGCCGGCGCCCATGGTGACATCGAAGAAGTCCTTGTGGGATTTCGGATCGCTTTTTACGTTATTGGAGTTCACGACAAATCCTGTCGTGCCCCAGTTCTTACACACGCCATAGACTTTACCGTTAACCGTCGACGCTTCGGCAAATTTTGGATTTTGCGTGCTGGCGTCATAATTCGGAATGCGTGATAGGTCGAGAACCGTGAGTAGCCCCAGTTCAACATAAGTCGTGAATGTATAATTGGTGTTTTCCATCACATCGACACCACCAGCACCGGCCTGCATCTTTGCCAACATTTCTTCATTCGAACCAAATACGTTGGCTTGAATGTTAACGCCGGTCAAAGCCGTAAAGTTCTCCAAGGTCTTTGGATTGTGATAGTTCGGCCAGGTAGCCAACACCATCCGATCACTTAAATTGCCTGCCGCATGCGTGGTCTTTGGCATCAGCGAGGGTACCGCCGCACCCATGACCGCCATGGCCGTGCCAAGACCTGTGACGCCCATGAAATGACGGCGCGAAACCGAGCCTTTCTGATAGCGCCGGAATTCCTCCATGAATTTCTTGGCCGAAATCGGCATGTTGTCCTTGTAGTTATTACTCATAGTCTCCTCCCAGTCCTTCTGCATCCGTGCTAATGGTTACGCGATAGGACCGTGGCCGACGGATGGCGGACCGGTCCTATGAATCTTCGAGCGCCAACGCGGTTTCGTTCTTCCAGCCGATGGTCACGGCCTCGCCTGGAGAAAAGCTTCCTTGCCGGCTCTCGACAATTTTCGGCGACAGCACCAGAACGTCGCCGAATCCCTCTGTGGCGATGAGATATTCTGTGTGTTCACCAAGAAAAATCCGGTTCTTGACCTGTCCCGCGACGGTTACGTCGGCCTCGATGCTGCTAGCCTGAGCCGGGCCGACCACGATCAGTTCGGGCCGGACGGCGATGCTCGCGTGGTTACCGGGCGCGAGCGGGCGGGCGCCCGTCGCCTTTCGGCCCTTGAGGACGGCGCCGGACCCGGTTCTTACCGAGACCTTGGAGCCATCCGTTTCCACGACCTCGCCCGTGAAGAAGTTGGTCTTGCCGACGAAGTCGGCGACGTAACGGTTTATCGGCTCGTCATAGAGGTCCCGCGGGCTTCCCGTTTGCACGATACCGCCGTCGCGCATGATGCAGATGCGGTCGCTCATGGAGAGCGCTTCTTCCTGGTCGTGGGTGACGAGCACGAAGGTGATGCCCACGTCGCGCTGCAGGGTCTGAAGCTCGATCTGCATTTCACGGCGCAGCTTGCGGTCGAGCGCGGCCAGTGGCTCGTCGAGAAGCAGGACCGTCGGCTGGTTGATCAGCGCCCGTGCCAGTGCGACGCGCTGCTGCTCACCACCCGAGAGCTCCCAGATGCGCCGTTTCCCGTAACCTGAGAGCCGCACCATCTCGAGGGTCTCGTCGACACGCGCCGCGATCTCGGCCCTAGGCGGCTTGGGCGCGCGCTGGCGCAGCCCATAGCCGATGTTGTCGGACACCGTCATGTGGGGGAACAGCGCGTAGTGCTGGAACACCATGTTGACCGGCCGCTTGTGGGGCGGCACGCCGACGACCGAGATGCCGCCGATGTAGACGGCGCCTTCCGAGGGCTGCTCGAAGCCGGCGATCAGGCGAAGCGAGGTCGTCTTGCCGCAGCCCGAGGGGCCGAGAAAGCTGAAAAAGGCGCCTTTTTCGATGCTCAGGCTCACCCGGTCGACCGCCACCACTTCGCCGAATCGCTTCGTGGCCTCGACGAACTCGATATCCGGTGCATCCGCGCGGGCGCTGTCGGCGGATGATTCTGAGAAGGGTCGGTCGGTCCGTTGGCCGCTCATCGCAGTGCGATGTTCCATCTCTCGCGTTCACTAGCTAGACTGTCTGAAAACGGCCCTGGATGCAGGTTTCTGCCCCACGGTGGCTGAGCATGCCCACTGGGGACGTGGATGTATATATCCCTCACGGGATATATGCGACGAAAACGGCTTGAGGAGGGATATCGCTGGCTGCCATGACTGGCCATGGCAAACTCTTGAGACTGGATTCACGCACCTGGCACGATCAGGTGGCGGGTTTGATCGCTGCTGTTGGAACGCCGCAATTCGCGTCCGTGATGGTTGAGACCTTGGAGCATGTGGTGCCATTCGATCATTCGGTGTTTTTCGCCTATCGTGGCCAGGACCGGCCTCTCTGTCTTTACGATACCTTCGATCCGCAGCAGCGCATCGTGTTCGTCTCGGACTATCAGGAAGGCCCCTATCTGCTCGACCCCTTCTACCAAATTTGTGCCGAGCGGATCGATCCCGGGCTCTATCGCCTACGCGAGATTGCGCCTGATCGCTTCTATCATTCCGAGTATTACCGATCTTATTACCGCCGGACGAAGCTTGCCGAGGAGATCTGCTTCGTGAATACCTTGCCGGACGACATGATGCTGGTGATCTCCTTGATGCGGGCTGGCACCAGCCCGTGCTTCAGCGATCGGCACATGACCAAGCTGCGGAAGGTCGAGCCGATCGTTCACGCCGCAATCGGCCAGCATTGGCGCAACCTGAGGCGTGAGCGCGATAAGATCGTGCAACTCGGAGCGTCCTTTCCGTCATTTGGCACGCACGTGGCCCGCGCCTTCGAGAACTTTGGCAATTCGGTGTTGACCCGGCGCGAGCGGGAGGTTGTCCGCATGGTGCTACGCGGTCATTCCTCGGAATCCATTGGGCGGCGCTTCCGGATCACGACCGGCACAGTGAAGATCCACCGCAAGAACATCTATGCAAAGCTCGGCATCTCCTCGCAATCGGAGCTGTTTTCCCTGTTTATCTCCTATCTCTAGGGAGTCCCCGCTTCGCGGGGGTAAGCTGCCGGCATCTCGTTTGGCCGCCGACGAGGAAATGTTGGATTCTTGACCCGGGACGAGTCTGGGGGTCGTGTCGCGAAGTTGGTGGAAATTGCTGACGGCGCAGCTCCTGGATTTGATGTTCCTTCGGTCGATGCGACAACTTCGGGAGACGGATGAGATCTCCTGCCGCCGCCGGCGCTTCCCAGCCTCCATGATCCAGCCTGTCGTGCGACTCTAACTCCGCTTTCCTCTGAGCTATCGCAAAGCGGAAGATCTGCTCGCTGAGCAGAAGATTAACATGTCCTACGAGACCAGTCGGCATTACGGCTCGGCAAGATTTGATCCCGACAGTGGTGCCGTTTCGGCGTGTGCTTCGTACACAGGATTCGGAGCCTCATTTTCAGAGAGCGGCACTGAGCGTATCTCCCGCACCAACTTATGGATCATGGCCTGGGCGAAGTCCCTGTAGTCTTGCGCGACCATGAAAAATGCCCCGTCGCCGCCGATCAAGTGGTCGCGGAAATAAGCATCCAGCAAGGGAAGCTCGTTGAGGATGGCCAAGCCGTTGATCGTAATGCCGTGCTCGATCACCTCTTCGCGGACCACACGCAGAGGGCGGCCATCGTTGGTTCGCCCATCGCCCGAGAGGTCGATCACGCGGCGAAGGCCTGCGAAGCGATTCGACTCGAGCTCCTGCATGCCGAAGGCAAGTGCGCTACCGAGCGCTGTGTGGCCGCCATGAATCAGTCTAGGCATGGACGCGATCCGGGCGGCCAGCCCAAGCGCATCGGCTTCGCCACGCACCAGCATCCACCCGACAGATACTCGCTGATTTTCCTGGTTGGCCCACTGAATGACACTGACCGCAATGCCTCTGTGGGCTGATGAGCGAATCGCATTGAGAACGGCCGTGCTTCGGAAGGCCGTGGCAAGGCCGCCCGCCTGCAGGCGGTACTCCTCGTCGCTCACACTGGCGGAGACATCGACCAACAACGTCAACTCCAGGTCGACCGCCTGGCCACCTTGCGCCTGGGCCGGGAGCGATCGGATCACAAGGGCAAGTGCCAGGGTTAGCGTCCAAAGATAGGGTGATAATCCGGACCAAAGACCCATGCGCATCGAGCTGGGCACCCGAGCGAGCCGCGCAACAGAAGGCGGCTTCATGATGCTCCGCCCAGTTTGGCCACTTGCTCATCAATTACTGCCCTCATCCGGACCCCGTCGAAGCGGCCATAGTGGCCTGGGTAGACATAGGAGACCGGAAGGTCGCGCATCCGGCGAAGGCTGGCGATATACGACTGGGGATCGTCCGGCGGCCAGGCGAGCCCGTGCTCTCCATCGTAAAGCATGTCGCTGGTGAAGAGGCTTCCCGTCTCGGCTTCCCAGAGCGCAATTCCGCCCGGCGAGCGGCCAGGCATATGCAGCACCTCCAAAAATCGGTCGCCGAGATCGATAACGTCGCCATCCTCGAGAAGCCGGGTCGGCTCGGCGCCGACCATCCGGTAATCGGCGGTGGAATACCCCGCGCGCGGTAGCGCCGACAGCGCCTCGTCCGTCAGGTACTTTGAGACCAGGGAGGTTTCTTCGGTCGGATCGATCAGCGCAGGGCCATCCAGGGGATGGCAGGCACGCTCGGCAAAGCTGTACCATCCACCCGCGTGATCGTAGTAGCAGTTGAGCGCCACGGCGAGGACGGGTTTCCCGGAAACCGCCGCGACGATCGGCGCGGGCGGCACGATCCCGCTGCCCGTATCGACGACCAGATCCCTCTCCAGCCCGCGCACGAGCCACATGTCACCGACCGCATAGGGATCGGCATAAATCTCGCCGAATCGAATGATGTCATCACCCTGCGGCTGGATCGCGAACCAGAACTCGACGACCGGCTTTTCCACCTGCCCTGCCACTGGCGTGTTCCCGATCATGCTTGGTGGGCCATTCATGGCTAGCGATCCTCATCATCCCAACGCTACAGCACCTTAACAACAAATGGCTGAGGATTTGACCCCAAAACTCATCTGTCATTCCAGCGGCCCAACGGTGTCGCCGCCAAATTGGGAGCGCTGGATTGATCCTGTTCTTGAACCTCGAAGGCTATCAAGGGGCGGAATTTATTGGGAAATATTCTGATGATGATCCAGTGGCGGACAGGTGCGGCGCTCAACCCCACATGACATTCACTTGACAACGCACCCTATGCGCCTGACAATTTGACTGGTCAGTCAGATAGTGACTGCAAGACCGAATTTGCCCAGACTGGCGTTTCGGCTGCGGTCAAGCGCTACGAATTTCATGCCGCGGGTGGGCTGTGCCCCTCCGAGCGGGATGATGAAAAGAAACACAGGGAGAAGGTGACGATGGATATCAAGGAGAAGCTCGATGCCGTCCGTTCGGGCCGTCTGAGCAGGCGGGACTTCAACACGGCGCTTTCCGCCGTGGGCGTCAGCCTGGTCATG